>JAABQZ010000017.1 GCA_011391175.1 Methylophilaceae bacterium
AAAGCATTAATACGCCGCCTGTTAGTGCAAATGGAATACCCGTGAATACAATCAAGCCATCTTTAAAGTTATTGAACATGGCATAAAGCAAAATGAATACAATCAGCAATGCTAATGGCACGACTATTTTTAGTCGATCTGTTGCAGATTGTAGTTGTTCGAAAGTGCCACCCCAATTCACCCAATAACCAGCTGGTATTTTGACTTCTTGGCTAATGCGCTGTTGTGCTTCGGCCACATAAGAACCAATATCGCGGTCACGCACATTGGCAGTGACAACCACTCTGCGTTTGCCATTCTCGCGACTGAATTGATTAGCGCCTGATGCAATATCAATAACAGCTACTTCACCCAACTGTAAATAAACAGGCGTGTCGCTACTGCCAGACACTTTAATGGGTAAGCGTTTGAAGGCCTCAATATCAACTCTAGCCTCATCTGGCAAGCGCACAACAATGTCGAATCTTTTATCGCCTTCAAACAGTGTGCCCGTTTCGCGACCATTCATGGCTATTGAAATAGCCTCTTGCACGTCTGCTAGATTGACCCCCAATCGGGCAATTTTTTGACGGTCTATATTCACCGTTAAAATAGGTAAGCCTGTAGTTTGCTCAACTTTTACATCTTCACCACCTTGCACCGTTGATAGCACCTTTGAAATTTGTTCGGCGATGTTATCCATCACTTCAATATCGTCACCGAATACTTTTGCTGCCACATCACTACGCACGCCAGAAATAAGTTCATTAAATCGCATTTGAATAGGCTGGGTGAATTCATAATTATTACCTGGCACTGCACTTACAGCAGTTTGTATCTGACTTATTAATTCGCTTTTGGTTAAGTGCGGGTCAGGCCATTCGGCTTGTGGTTTCAACATCACAAAGTTATCAGCTACACTTGGCGGCACTGGGTCGGTGGCAATTTCAGCCGTGCCGATTTTGGCGAAGATGCGATCAACTTGTGGAAATTGCTTAATCACATATTCCAGCTCCTTTTGCATTTCTACCGCTTGTGACAGGCTAGTCCCAGGAATACGTAGCGCGTGCATGGCAATATCGCCTTCATTTAGGCTTGGTACAAACTCGCTACCCATGCGGCTGGCCAGCAAGCCACTCAGCACAACAGAGACAACAGCCACTGTCAGCACTATGGATTTATTCGACATAGCCCACTTAAATGCTGGAATATAAGCTTTTTTAACCCATGTAATGAGTGGTTGCTCTATTTCACTGACTTTGCCGTTAACGAACAAGGCAACCGCCGCAGGAACAAATGTCACAGAAAGCAGCATGGCGCCAATCAAAGCGATGACTACAGTAAATGCCATAGGATGAAACATTTTTCCTTCAATGCCAGTCAGCGCGAATATTGGTAAATAAACGGCCATAATAATAAGCTGACCATAAATTAATGGCTTTCTTGCTTCTTGTGCTGCCGTGAACACTTCGGCAAAGCGTTCCGTTTTGGTCAGAGGTCTGCCTAGATTTGTTTGTGCATGTGCCAATCGCCGCATACAGTTTTCTACAATCACCACAGCACCATCAATAATGATGCCGAAATCTAATGCTCCCAAACTCATTAAATTAGCACTAACTTTCGCTGTGACCATACCAGTAAATGTAAACAGCATCGCCAACGGAATCACAAGCATCGTGATAATTGCTGCGCGTATATTGCCCAAAAAGATAAACAGAACGGCAATCACTAATAATGCGCCTTCCATTAGATTAGTTTTTACCGTTATGATGGCCTTATCAATCAGGATGGTACGGTTATAAACGGTGTTGGCAACAATACCTTTTGGTAAGGTTGTATTGATTTGTGCCAGTTGTTTTTCTACCGCTGCAGAAACTGTGCGGCTATTCTCGCCTGTGAGCATAAACACAGTGCCTAGTACGACTTCTTTACCATTCTCAGTTGCAGCGCCACTGCGCGATTCATGACCAATTACAACATCTGCAACATCTTGAATCCTTACAGGTACACCTGCTTTGGAGTCGACGACAATATTTGCAATATCTTCGATACTGCTCACTTGTCCAGGTACGCGAATCAAATACTGTTCACCTGATTTTTCGATATAACCAGCGCCCATATTGGCATTATTTTTTTCTAGGGCGTCCACTAAGTCATTCAAAGACAAGCCCATTGCCACTAATTTGTCAGCATATGGTGCAATTTGATATTGCTTCACATAGCCACCGACCGTATTAATTTCATTTACACCGGGCACGTTACGTAATTGCGGCTTAATAATCCAATCTTGGATCTCGCGTAAATCCATTGGGCTGTAGGGTGTTCCATCCGCTTTCAATGCGCCTTCTTTTGCTTCAACCGTCCACATAAAAATTTCGCCTAAACCAGTAGAGGTTGGTCCCATTTCAGGCGCTATCCCTACAGGTAGTTTTTCCTTAGCTTGGCCGATGCGCTCGTTTACTAATTGGCGAGCAAAGTAGATGTCTGTACCTTCTTGAAACACGACAGTCACTTGAGATAAGCCGTAGCGCGAGGCAGAGCGTGTTTGCTCAAGCTTAGGCATGCCCGCCATTAATGTTTCAATGGGATAAGTAATGCGTTGCTCAACCTCTAGCGGTGCATAGCCTGGCGCCGTAGTGTTAATCTGTACCTGAACGTTGGTAATATCTGGTACAGCATCAATCGGTAACTGCTTGTAGCTAAATATGCCCAAAACTGCAATACCTAATGCAAGCAACATGACAAGCCAGCGCTGGTCAATTGAAAATCGAATCAATTTCTCAAACATGACCGTGCTCCTTAATTGTTAGGCTGAATGGTTTAGTGGTCATGACTAGCCCCTGCTTTACCAATATCCGCCTTGATTAAGAAGCTGTTACCCGCTGCATATTTGTCACCAACATTTAAGCCTTTTAATACCTCCACATGCTGATTGTCGCGACGCCCTAATTCTAATGGCCTTGCTTCAAAATATTCGCCATAACGCCCAAATACCACAGACCAATCTCTCAAGGTTTGTAAGCCCTCTACAGATACCGCTAAAGGCACTGCAACTTCGTCTGAAGTTAATTCGACATTCACAGGTAAGCCCGGCAACCATGTTCGATTGGGATTATTCAGTACGACACGAGCCATAGCGGCACGCGATTGTGCACCCACCAACGCGCCAACATATGAAATAGTGCCTAATGACTGCGCTTCAAATGCAGAGGCTTTCACAGTCGCTTTTTGACCTGTTTTAACCGCATTGATGTCTTTGGCATAAATGGTCATTTCAACCCAGACAGTTGATAAATCAGCCACTTCAAAAATACTATCCACTTCAGAGATAACTTGCCCTTGGCTAATTTGTTTATTAGTCACCACACCGTCAATCGGTGAGCGAATGTCATAACGCGTTTGACCTTGGCTTGCCGCGCCTACAGCGCTTAATTTCTGGCGAATACGGCTTGCTTCAATTTCTGCGGTTTGCAGATCATTTTGTGCTTGTAGGTAATCTTGTTGAGCTGAGATTTTTTCTTCCCAAAGTTGCTTCTCGCGCACATAAGTGGAACGTGCCAAGTCCACGCGTCTTTGCGCAGCCAGCAAATCACTGCGCATATCCGCAATAGCCTGACTAGAGACACTTGCCAATACTTGACCTTTACGAACTTTATCGCCTGCATTCACGCTGACAGACTCCACTATGCCGCCTACGCGAGAAATTACATGCACGCTCTTATCTGCATTCAGCTTTACTTCTCCTTGCAAATTCAGCACGGTTTTAATTTTCGCAGGGCCAGCAGTCAGGACTTCTATGCTGTTAAGCAAGAGTTGCTTATCACTGATTTGCACTCTTGCCTCAACTTGATCATAAGCAAACTGGTAGCTTTTATTATTGTGCTTAGCAGCAATATTTACCTTGAAAGAATGAGGCTCTTCTACTACCGCATCACCTTTTAGATAATCATTTACTTTTACAAATTTGAATAACTGGGGATTAGAACCTAATCGCTCCAGCTCAATGCTGACAGTAGAGCTAGAAGGCTCTAATGCTTTGCCATTTTGATAGCTATAAATCCTGAATTCTGGTGACACATTTTGCTCAAAAATAGTCAGTTCTAATCCATAACCATCTTGTGTAAAAAGCTTGCCACCGTGTGGGCCTTTAGTAAACTCTTGCATTTGTGGAACATGGTCGTGGCCTGCATGTGGTTCATTATTAGGGTTGTTAGCAAGTGGCAAATGATCTTTTTCATGATTGTGTCCAACCTCACCATGCTTAGGCCGCTCATCTACTTGTGTCATCATCTTTTCTTCAGTCTGGCCTGCATGATTGCCATGTGCGTCTTCAATCTGCTTAGGTTTTTCTGATCTGAGAATTGCTACACCTATAAAAATTCCAATGACGATAATGGCAATAATGGTGATGTATTGTTTACTATTTTTGTTTATCTGCATGATTCGCTCCTAAGGCTTAATGACTAATGACATCACCAAGTATGCGTTCGATTTCAGCGACTGCCTGATGTGCTTCCAGTAGCGCTTGATTGTATTGAGATTTGGCTTGAAACAAAGTACGTTGGGCATCAAGCACATCTAAGAAATTAAACTTGCCTGCAGTAAAGCCTTTATTTGCAGCATCAAAGGCACTTTGTGCGCTCGGCAGTATTTCAGTGCGCAAGGACTCTGACGCCTGTCTCGCTACATTTAAACGTTCATACTGACTGGATAGATTTGAACCTAGTTGACTCTTCAAAGCAATCAACTCATCTTCCGCTTTATATTTGCGACTTACGGCTTCTTGCAGGTTGCCTTGATTACGATCGAAAAGTGGGATTGGTACTGTTAATCCTAGTAAGGCTTGATTCAGTCCAAGCTCCTGATTGTTGACTACACCAGCACTAATAGTAATATTCGGCGTTGTTTTACTGCGTTCGACATTTGTTAATGCTACTCTGGAGTTCACTTCCAGTTTGGCAAGTTTAATTGCTGGTGAGTTTTCTAGCATTAAATCAAGCTCACTCAATGCTACAGGCTGCGGAATTGCAGTGACTTGACCTTGAGCGCTGGCAAAGAGCGGTGAAGGATTGCCCCAAAGTGCAGCTAATCTTTTACGGGTGCTTACCAATTGACTGTTTGCCTGACTAAGCTCTATTTTTGCGCCTGATTCAGCAATTTTAGATTTGGTTTCCTCTACGGGAGAGCTCTTACCCGCTTTAACGCGCTTAGCTGCTGCATCCAGTGCTAAATTAGCCACTTCCATAGAGGATTTGGCTAATGCTAGGCGTTCCTGAGCTGCTAAAACTGCATAGAATGCTGCAATTACATTGGCATGAATATCTGCCTTCTTGCTATCCAATTCGGCTTCTGCTTTGCTATAAAAAGTATCGGCCGCCTCAATTCTGGCATTACGCTTATTACCAAGCTCAATTTCTTGATTAAGCTGCAAGAATATTTGCCTCGTATCACTACGTGTATCTTGGATCGAGGTTGAAATAGTGGGGTTAGGCCGAACGCTAGCCTGTGTTTTGATGCCTTGAATCGCCTCACGTTCGCGCAAAGCCACAGCAATCTCTGGGTTGGCTTTTGCCGCTAGATTTAACGCATCCTGAAGTGTTAATGCAGCACTAGACTCTTTCACTTCTGTGGCCACAGCAACATGACTCGCTAGCATTGCGAACGACAATGCAATGAATAAATATCGAATATTCGACAGTAGACATTGGGGTTGGGACAATAATTGCATGATGCTCTCCTAATTTCATAAATACCATCATGCGCAACAAAGCTGCGCAGTTGGTTACTGAACTGCTGAAATTAGAATTGCGGAGGGGCGCGTGGGGGTGGAAGTCGTCGTCTTAAATAGCGGTAAGTTGGAATTAAGCTTAAGGGCGGGTAAAGCTTTAAGGTAATGTGTGCAACTATAGCAAAGCACAAATACAGTAAAGCAACAGAAAGTGCCTCTGCCAATAATGCCGAATTAAAATCTTGATTTATACCAAAGGCCACTGACACGGTATTAGACACATGAACGGTGTTTGCAGATGCATGGTCAGCCAAGTGCTCTGAAAAATTCACAGACTCTTCATGATCATCACCTACATGAAACCCTGTATGTTGAATTGGGTGATTAACATCTAATGAATGCGCGTGGATAAACGGCTGTAATGTTTGCAAAATTGCAAAACATACAGAAAAAGCAAGTGTTAACCATTTTGCTTTGTAGATACCCATAGTCCTAATTTACCAAATTTTAGTTATGATGACAAATAATCTTTGTAAGTTCCGCAATTCAAACTATAACTACTTGATGTGTAGCTAAATTAAGGCTATTTTTGGCTGTTTAGTACTGCAGTATCTAAATTAACGTGCAGCTAAAGTGTATGTGTAACTAATAATCTGTCCGCAGTATTAGGTTTCCTAAACCAATACACAAATATGTCGGCCAATTTGACTAAAGTATCGCTTGTTGGCGTTTATATTCTTTGCGTTTCATGGACATATACGCTTCTTTCTCTACTTCATGTAGCTGACGCGGATAGTTTTCGTTACTGGAATACCAAAGTTGGAATCGCTTTTCTGGCCGACTATCGCGTGGCATAGTCAAGGCAGCAAGATAGGCATCAATCGCCAAATAATAGCGCATGGTATTACGCTCAACTACGCCTCTCACTCCTTGTATGTAGTCTGGCCGGCCATTTGTCTGTTTGTCGCTAGCTGTAAATCCAACTTTGTCTCTGCCAATTGTTGCTAAGTAGGTTTTCATGGCAATGTGGCCGCTTAAGCCAAATGAGTAAGTGTAAGTAAAATGCAGAAAAGTTTGACCGTCTTTAAGGGGTGTCGATTCTATCCAAATGCGGTAATCAGATGTGCCTAATGGACCTTCTTCTGCATTCAGTTGTATTGCGAAGTAATCAGAAGAGTTAATCATTTCGCGATAATTAAATTCAACGCGAGAGGTATCTTCTAAAGGCTGATCATATTTCTTACCTAGATTAACGTTCAGCATTGTGCCATTTTTATCGCTAGATGCTTGGCAGTATTTAATATTAATATGCAATATCAACACATCGCACCAATGTTCAGGGTTATTTAGCGCAGTATTTACTTTGGTAAAAGAGTGGTTAACCACCGCATAAATTTCACCTTTTAAATTGTCGGATGATTCTTCAGAGTTGAGATAAAGCGGGCGTTTAAATTGATTGTTCTTCAATTGGTCAGCCAATTCTATATATTTCGCATTCAAGGTTTTAGCATTGTTTTCTGGCGTAGCAAACGGTATGGCAAAGGCCATCGGGGCCAAACACAAGCCGCACACAAAAAGTATGGTCTGTAATAACTTTGTTTTCATTGATTGTATCCTCATATTAAGTTAGAGCAATCTTGCCCATAGTCGAGCGGCTTTTTCTTTTAATCTTGCAGTTACTGAACGAGCTCGCCAAGCCTCCAGCGTCACTAACTTGGAGGATGCTAAATCTTTCTCAAACATTGCCTGCATTTTCACGCCAAAATCTTGACCTAACATGACAGCATTGATTTCTTGATTATTCACAAAGCTACGCCAATCTAAATTGGTGGAGCCTATAGTTGACCATACCCCATCAATTAATGCTGTTTTAGCATGCAGTAAAGCACCTTGCCTTTCATAAATTTTTATACCTGAACTCAGTAGCTCATCATAGAAAGAGCGAGATGCGTAAAATACCAAGAGGGAATCAGTTTTTTCGGGTAATAACAATCGCACATCGGCGCCGCGTGCAACCGCTTCTTTTAGTGCTGACAGTAATTGTGGGTCTGGAACAAAATAAGCATTGGTTAAAAAAACCTGCGTTTCTGCACTATTAATCGCAGAAATTAGTGTGGAGTAAATTTGGCTGTAAGGCTCATCAGGACTGCTGCCAATGGCACGTACGATTTCGTTGCCTTGGTTGGTTAATGTTGGAAAGTAATTCTTTTGTGCGTATGCCTGCCCTTTTTGTGCTGCCCAAGTTTCAAAAAATAATTTTTGAAACTCAGCCACCACTGGCCCAGTCATTTGCATATGCGTGTCACGCCAAGGCGTGCCTTCTAGCTCTGATACAGCTTGCACCCGTGCAGGGTTGTTCGCTGAAACAGGGCCCAAATTTGAATTGCCGATATTAGGATAGAGTGTATTTGCACCATCAATAGCTACTTGAGCTTTTTTTGGTTTGTTTTTTTGCTTGCCAGAAGCGCTACCACCGAAAGAGCCGCTGGAATACACACTGCTAATATTGATACCGCCAACAAACGCAATTTCACCATCGACAATTAATAGTTTGCGATGATCGCGTTGATTAACATCCCAGCCTTTTCGAGCATCTAAAGGGTTGATTGGATTATATTCCAACACGCTTACACCAGCATCGGTCAGTTTTTTAAAAAACGCTTTAGGCGTGCTACTACAGCCGACACTGTCATAAATGAGATTCACCTGCACGCCGCTTAGTTGCTTTTGTATAAATAGCGCAGCGAATTTTTGACCGATTTCATCATCTTCAATAATGTAAGTCTCCATATTGATATGGTCTTTTGCACTTTCAATCGCCTGCATCATGGCGCTGTATGTGGAAGGACCATCAATCAGTAAATCGACCTTGTTGCCAACAATCAATGGGCTACCAACAATTTCTGACTCAAGCGCTAAATGGCGGTCGAAAATATTGGTGTCGGCACCATCTTTTTTAAGCTTGGTTAATATGGCTTTGCTTTGTGCATTGCTCAAACTACCATTCGCACCTTCAAGCGTTACTCTTTTCGATGACAGTGCCATATCTGGCACCATTAGCGGAATAGAAGTACAACCCACGATGAGTGTTGCACACAGCGCTGTAGCCAGTTTTATAAGATTAAATTTTCGCATTACCTTCAGCCGCCTTAAGCAAATTTCAATGGAGTTTTAAACATGATTTGCCATTACCGCAACATATCAGAAAGGATCAGGTATTTAAGTGCGTTATCGCACAGAACCTTTTGTAAAACTAGTACAAAATCCACTTACTGCGATTCACTTTGATTAAATGTCAAAGACATTATTTTTAAAGCATTTTGCTGAAAATCGAGTCTGTGTGCGAATCTAGCATAATTAATTCACTAATAAATGATTAATTGGTTAATCGATCGAAAATCGAGAAAAATGATAAAGATTAAACTGACATAAATAATGAAACTTAACTTTGGAGTAAACGTATGAAAAATTTTAAAACTATTTCTGGTCTTTTAGCGGCTGTGGCTTTAGCAACATTAATCGGTTGTGCTTCAACCGCTAAAAAAGAAAGCACTGGAGAATACATTGACGACAGTTTGATTACTGCCAAAGTTAAAACAGCTGTTTTAAATGAACCTACTTTAAAATCGGCAGAAATCAATGTTGAAACATTTAAAGGCGTTGTGCAATTAAGCGGTTTTGTTAACTCAACTGCAGATATTGCAAAAGCCGCCGAAGTTGCGGGCAGTGTTGAAGGTGTTGCGTCTGTAAAAAATGACATGCGCCTAAAAGCACAATAATATCTACACATTAAACTATGCGTAACAATTATTTCATTCAACAATTGGCGCAGGAGAAATTACTCGCCCAGACAAATTATTACGCCGTACTAGTAGCCAGTGCGCTATTGGGGTTGTCAGCTTGTAATGCCAATCTTGAAAGTACAAATACTGTAAGTGCGGATGTTAAAACTGGCAACACTGCGGGGGTAGGACCTAATCCTTCTTTAAACGCACCAGAAAAAAAATTAATGCCTACTGTGAATATTGCGCCAGCAATTGGCTGGCCAGATCATGCAAAGCCAACTGCGGCGTCTGGTATTTCAGTAGCGGCCTTCGCTGAAGGATTAAATCATCCGCGTTGGTTATATGTTCTGCCTAACGGTGATGTGTTGGTGGCCGAAACCAATGCACCACCCAAGGGTAAAACAGACCAAAGTATCACCAAAGTGATTAGAGGCTGGGTGATGGGCAAAGTGATGAAAAAGGCAGGCGCGGGTGTGCCAAGTGCAAATCGCATTACTCTATTACGCGACTCTGATAGCGATGGTGTGGCGGATGTGAATTCTGTACTGCTGCAGGGTTTGATGTCGCCTTTCGGCATGGCGCTGGTGGGTGATGAGCTTTATATTGCCAACGCTGATGCAGTCATCAAATTTCCATATGTAACGGGAGATTTAAAAATCAACGCACCAGCAATCAAAGTGGTGGATTTGCCTGGTGGTCCAATTAACCATCATTGGACAAAAAATATCATTGCTAACAAAGAATGCACTAAGCTATATGTTACGGTTGGTTCAAATAGTAATGTGGCTGAAGATGGTATAGATATTGAAGTTGGTCGCGCTGCAATTTGGGAATTAGATATTAAAACGGGTGCGCATCGGCTATATGCCGAAGGTTTGCGTAACCCCAACGGGTTGGCTTGGGAGCCTGAAATTGGCGCGCTTTGGACGGTGGTGAATGAGCGTGATGAGCTGGGCGATGATTTGGTGCCAGATTATTTAACCTCCGTACAGGAGGGTGCTTTTTATGGCTGGCCGTATAGCTACTATGGTCAAAATATCGATGAGCGGGTGCAACCAGCAAGACCGGAGTTGGTGGCCAAGGCAGTGTCGCCAGACTATGCTTTGGGCGCTCATACCGCATCATTAGGCTTGGTTTCATCTGTCGGTGCTAAATTGCCTGCAACTTATGCCAATGGCATGTTTATTGGACAGCATGGCTCTTGGAATCGCAAGCCGCGAAGTGGTTACAAAGTGATTTATGTGCCATTTACCAATGGCAAACCAGCCGGCATGCCAACTGATATGCTGACTGGATTTTTAAGCCCAGAAGGTGATGCCTATGGCCGTCCAGTCGGCGTTGTGATTGATAAGCAGGGTGCGCTATTGGTCGCAGATGACGTCGGCAATAAGGTTTGGCGCGTGACTGCTGATGTAGAAAAATAAAGATAAGTATTGAGGTTAAATTGGGTATTGTTCTTTTGATTATTGTTGTTTTGAGTAACCAATTAGACCGACAAATGCTCTCACCAATCCGTACGCCAGCCAAGATAGTAAACGCTTGACGATATGGCGGTTAGACCATTCTTCCGCTAACACATTGTAAGCACCGCCTTGGATTGAATGCATAATATCGGTGCGTAATTCCATCGCAAAATGTTTGTCTTTAACGATGATATTGGCTTCGCGCGCAAGCAGTAAGCTAAACGGGTCAATGTTTGAAGAGCCTACCGTTGCCCATTCGTTATCAATCACTGCGACTTTGCTGTGCATAAAGCCTTTGCGATATTCGTAGATTTCAATACCGCCTTTTAAAAATGCTGCATAAAAAGCATGTGTGGCAAACATTAAAAAATACTCCATGCGGCCTTGCAGTAATAATTTAACGTTCACGCCGCGGTCTGCTGCAGCCAACAAAGCCTTTCGGAAACGCCTTCCAGGTACAAAATAGGCATTGGCGATAATAATTTCCGTGCGTGCATGTGCAATCGCTGCTAAATATGCGCTTTCGATATTGCGTCTATGTAATACGTTGTCGCGTAAGATAAAAGCTGCATTGACGTGTTTTTTCTCTTGTTGTAATGTTTTTTCTGGTGATACATCAAGCTTTAATGGCTTCGAAGTGGGAGTTTTAAATTGAGAAGCTTCTAGCTTTTTAGGGTGTAAGTGCAACAAAGAAATACGGCGCCACAGTTTATTCACACTACTTAAAATCGCGGGTAGCAATTTGCCTTCTATGCGCACTGCATAATCAATGCGTGGTGGCGTATTATCGGGAACGTTGTGGTCATCAATAATATTAATACCGCCAACAAAACCAATTTTGCCATCTATCACTACCACTTTACGGTGCATGCGGCGTAATCGGCTTTTTTTGAGCGTCCACGGCGATATTTTTGGCCTGTAAAACATCACGTTTACGCCAGTTATTTCTAAATCTTTTACAAAATCAGCGGGTAGATCTTTGCAGCCGAAGCCATCCAGTAATATATTTACCGACACGCCGCGTTGCGCTGCATGTTTAAGTGCATTGCCTATGCTTATGCCTATTTTATCTGGCTCATAAATATAAGTTTGCAGATAAATCTCTTGCGTGGCTTGTTCAATCGCTACTTCAAGCGCAGGAAAATACTCTGCGCCACTGCGCAATAACTGTATTTGATTATCATCAATAAATATACTCATATTTTTGCTTATTTTTTAGTAAGCGTCGCGGTTAAAACAGCATGGTCAGATAGCTTAATAAATTTTGGGCCAGAATGCACTTCAACCTGTTTAATATGAAAGCCACGCACATAAATACGATCTAACCTTAACACAGGCATCCAAGATGGAAAGCTGCGCGCATGATTGCCTGTCTGATGCTCAAACACTTCATGCAAATGTAGACTTTTAGCAAATTTTTTGCCTGCAAGCGTACTCCAGTCGTTAAAATCTCCTGCAATAATCAATGCTGCATCCGCTGGAACATGCGTTTCAATATATTGCGCCACTGTCAATAACTGTTGCTGTCGCCACCATGCAAATAAGCCTAAGTGCAGGCAAATAGCATGTAAGGGGGTATCCCAACCAGGCACATTAATTTCACAATGTAACATACCCCGTTGCTCTGATGTGTGTACAGAAATATCTTGATTATGCGTGTTAATAATGGGGAACTTTGAAAGTAACGCGTTACCATGATGGCCAGCTGGGTACACTGAATTTTTGCCGTAAGCGTAATCTGTCCAAACAGAATCGGCTAAAAATTCGGCTTGACCTGCTGCAGGCCATGTCGAAAAGCGTTTGCTTTTAAGCAAATGCACATCTTGTACTTCTTGCAAAAACACCACGTCCACGTGCAGTTGCTGCAACAGTGCGCGCTGCTGATGCAGGGCAAAGCTGGCGTCAAAATGTGTTGAGCCTTTATGGATGTTGAATGTGGCAATACGGAAATCTCGCTGCATGTTGCGCCTAATAAATGAATTTCTGATGTTTAAGATACCACAACAAACACAAAATTGAAGTAGGAAGGCGCTGACAATAAAAACAGCATTGTCCTATGTCTCAGATATCTGGATTTGCCCATGATAGAAGATCGAAATTTGTAATCAGGAAGAGCTTAATGAATACACTATTAAAAGCAATCTCTAGTCTGCCAATCAATTTTAATCCAGAATCATTTTCTGCAAATTCAATTAGTAGTTATAAGGATTTAATTGGGCCTAGGCAAAATTTATTACTAGCATCTCTACCATATTCAGAGCTTAGTCTTTGGGAGCATGAGTTAGAGCTGGTTGACTTAAAGCTGGGCCAAATTTTGTGTGAACCAGGCATATCACATACGCATGTGATTTTCCCTACTACAGCTATTGTTTCGTTGCTCTATACAACGCAAGAGGGTACTTCAACTGAGGTTTCGGTGGTTGGTAGGGATGGCGTGGTCGGTATCTCAGTCTTTATGGGAGGTAATCAAACTCCAAACCAAGCGATGGTGCAAAGCGCAGGTCAGGCCTATCGTTTAAGCACAAAAATGGCTAAAAATATTGGTAGCAGAAATGGACCCCTGTTGCATATGCTGCTGAGTTATACCCAAATGATGATTACACAAATTGCTCAAACTGCAGTATGCAATCGCCATCACTCCATTGATCAGCAATTGTGCCGTCGTCTATTGATTGGCTTGGATTTATTGCAAGATAACGACTTGGTTATGACGCAAGAGTTGCTAGCAAGCTTGCTTGGTGTGCGTCGAGAAAGTGTGACTGTAGGCGCACATAAGCTACAAGAGGCGGGTGTGATTAGTTATTGTAGGGGTCACATTACCGTGCTCAACCGCAAGCTGTTAGAACATCGTTGCTGTGAATGTTATGCAATGGTAAAAAATGAACAGAAAAGGTTAATGGCGTATTCGTAAACTAAAAGTGTGTGTTAACGATAGCAAGTGAGGCCTGCGATATATTTGAAATACTTTCAACTGTCGCAAACCCAAAATTGAAAACCTAGAATTTTTTTGCAGATTTTTATTATTTATCGTTAGTTACAGCTGCAAAAATTACTAATCGCTACAAAATTTTTGACCGATAAGTTTTCTGCCCGAAGCTGCGGGTTTAAACCAAGGTGCACAAAATCCTCATCTTGTAAAAATTCTTTAAGTGTATTGCGTATGGTTTTACGGCGCTGCCCGAAAGCCGCCATCACTATTTTGGCGAATAATGCAGTGTCTTTTGCAACAAAAGGCAAGGAGGAATGCGGCACGCAGCGTACAAAGGCGGATTCTACTTTAGGAGCAGGTTCAAATGCTTCTGGCGGCACAGTGATTAAATATTCCATATTTAAATGATATTGCAACATGACTGAAAGCCGCCCATATGCGGGTGTTGATGGCTGAGCCACCATGCGCTCTACCACTTCTTTTTGCAGCATAAAGTGCATATCAGCAATCTGCGCAAGGTTATCTAGCAGGTGAAATAAAATAGGGGTGGAGATGTTGTATGGCAAATTACCTGTGACGCGCAACTGATTTCCCAATTGGCTAAAATTAAACTTCAAAGCATCTACATTGTGAATGGTAATATGATTGCTAGCATAGCTCGGCTTAGCATATTCGGTTTGCATCCAACTGACAATGTCACGGTCGATTTCAACCACATGTAAATGGTCGATTTTTTTAAGTAGCGGCTTGGTGAGTGCGCCTAAGCCAGGGCCGATTTCAACAAGTGTTTGATTTTTTTGTGGGTTGATTGCTTCAATTAGGCTGGCGATGATGGCTTGATCGGTTAAAAAGTTTTGCCCAAACCTTTTTTTAGCAACGTGCTTCATGTTAATTCATTTACTTTTTTTGTTTGAGATTTATGTACTAATTCAATGGCTAAGTTAAGTGCAGCTTGCATACTGCCGATTTCAATATTGCCTGTGCCTGCCAAATCCAATGCAGTACCGTGGTCAACCGAAGTGCGAATGATAGGCAAGCCAAGCGTCACATTGACGCCACCACCAAAACTGCTGTGTTTTAACACGGGCAAGCCTTGATCGTGATACATGGTCAGTACACAATCAGCATGATTTAAGTATTTTGGCGTGAATAAGGTGTCGGCAGGTAGTGCACCTATAAGTTGCATCCCTTGCTCACGTAGTTTATTTAATACAGGGTTAATCGTTTCAATTTCTTCACGGCCTAAGTAACCATCCTCGCCCGCATGCGGGTTAAGTCCAGCTACTAAGATGCGTGGGTTTGCAAGGCCAAATTTTTGTATTAAATCTGTATGTAAAATACGAATAGTCGTTTCTAAGTTTTCTTTGGTAATCGCATTAGGGACAT
This sequence comes from Methylophilaceae bacterium, assembly GCA_011391175.1. GTDB lineage: Bacteria > Pseudomonadota > Gammaproteobacteria > Burkholderiales > Methylophilaceae > Methylotenera_A. Next base: position 15,271 of record JAABQZ010000017.1, read on the forward strand.
CTTTAAGCGCTAAATGAATCGTTGCCAGTGCAACACGCAACTTATTTTTACCTTGGCCGCCGACTAGCATCATGACTACATTTTTTGTTTGAGTATGCTCTGCCAAAAATTCAGTGTGGCCAGTAAATGCAATGCCCGCATCGTTAATTACCCCCTTGTGCACTGGTGCGGTAACGATGGCATCGAATGCGCCACTGGTACAACCATCAATCGCGCAAGTGAGTGTGTTCAGAACATAGGGACTGTTCGTTGGGTTTAGGCTACCTGCTCGCACAGTTGTGGCAGTAGGAATATGTAGTACTTTTAATCTGTTTTTATGGTGTTTTTGTGACGTTTCTGTTGCTTCGTAAGCTTGAATGGTGACATCAACGCCAAGTTGTTGCGCGCGCTGAGCCAGCAGGTTCGCATCACCAATTACCGTAATGTCTGCTGAAATATCATGCTGCGCTAATAGCACACAGATATCCGGGCCAATACCTGCAGGTTCGCCAGAGGTGATTGCTATGCGTGGTATAAACAGAATCAAAGCCCGGAAAAATTAACCTAAAAAATAAACTAATTAAAATTTATCTTCTAGGCGGAGCTCAACAAATGCACGGTCACGCATTTCACGTATCCAATCTTGATAAGCTTCTTCAGATTTGCGCGCACGAATTTCTTGGCGTGCTTTCAGGCGTGTAGCCTCTTTGGTCATGTCTTGCTGCCTACGCTCAATTACTTGAATCACATGCCAGCCAAATGGTGAGAGTACGGGCTCGCTGATTTCGCCCAAACCCAAGTCATTCATGGCTTTTTCGAATGGCGGTACAGTGTCGCCAGGATTTACCCAGCCTAAATCTCCCCCATTATTTGCGCTACCGTCTTCTGAGAATTGACGGGCTAATTCTTCAAATTTACCACCGTTATCTAAGCGTTCTTTAATGCCATCTATTTTACGTTTGGCATCTGTTTCAGACACAACTTCAGATAGCTTGATGAGGATATGTCGTGCATGGGTTTGGCCAATGACAAGCGAAGATGTACCACCGCGACGGTCAGTAAGTTTTAAAATATGGAAACCATTAGGACTACGAATTGGCTTTGAAACCTCGTCCTTTTGCATGGGTTTAAGTGCCTCTAAAAATATAGCGGGTAACTGCGAGCCATTACGCCAGCCCATACCGCCGCCTTCTAGTGCGTTGGGGGCATCTGATAAACTTGCAGATACTTCCGAAAAGCTTACACCATCAGCCAATTTTTTTAAGGCGTCTTGGGTTTTGATTTTGGCTTTTTCTAGGTCTTCTGGGCTAGCATCTTCAGGTGTGCGAATTAAAATGTGGGCGATTTCAAACTCATCTTGCTCCTCGCCCCGGTTGGCTTGTGTGGTTAAATAGTTGTCAATTTCTCCTTCAGAAATATTCAGCTTGTTATCCACTTCACGCTCACGAACTCTAGCGATGGTGATTTCGTTGCGAATATCTTCACGAAACTTGCGTAGCGGGATGCCGTCTTTCTCTAACAATGCACTAAACTCTTCCAATCCCATTTTATTTTGCGCTGCAATGCGTTCAATCGTTTTATCCAGCTGGGTATCGTCTACTTTAATCCCTGTTTGCGCAGCCATTTGCAGTTGTAAGCTATCTGCAATTAAGCGCTCCAGCACTTGTTTCTCTAAGACTTTATCAGGCGGCAATTGCGTACCTTGCTTTTCTAGTTGCGCTTTTACCGTACGTGTCCGGTCCATCAACTCTTGCTCAGTAATGACAGCTTGGTCAACGATAGCAATAATACGATCCATCTTAACAATTTCGTTGGGCTGCTTTCCTGCACTAGATTCACCTGCATTAGCCAATAATGAAGCTGAAAAATTTAATATAATCAATAATTTAAAATATAATTTCATCGGTAATAATTCTGTTGCCTGTAATTAGTAGGAAGTTCGCTGCTGCTTAAATAGCCAGGAATGTCGCGTCTGAGTAAATTGAGTGGGTTAGAGCCAATGGAAGCCAAGCCGCCAAGTTCTAGCTGAAAGAATAGACCATAGTTTGCGTCAGCAGTTGCAGTTTCTACGCGCTGGATGACTGTGCGCGCTTGCCAGCAACCTGCGTCGTATTCTAAACCTGCTAAGCTTTCAATCAATGTTTTTTCTTTAATCGAATAATCAAAGCGCCCAACACCATACCAACCACGGCTTAACGGCCACTGGCCAGAAATGTTGACTTGTTCCAAGAATTGCTGTGTGTAGCGGTAACCCATATTGAGTAGCTTACCTGGCTCCGGGTTGTAACGCGCTAGAAGATTGCTACGTACCGTGCCAGCATCATCTGTATTGTATTGCCAAAATGCGTCAAGTTTCCACTGGTTTGAGAGCCTTGCCGTCAGCCCGGCAATGATGTCTGAGGAGTTGTCTTTTGAGGCAATATTGCCCGGCAAGGTGACGTTCTGATCATCAAAATAATAACGCTGACCAATCGTAGCAGCAATACGTTCCTCGCCAGTTTTATTGTCTATCATGCGTGTGGTAAACGCCATGCTAAGCTGATTAGCATTATTAATACGGTCGTTGCCTGTAAACTGATTCTCGGTAAATAGTGTTGTCATGTTTAAATCGGCTAAGGCTGAATCAAATACAGGTAGACGGTCCTGATTCTTCTCTGGAATATACACATAAAACATGCGTGGCTCGAAGGTTTGTGTGTAGCTGTTTTTGACGATATTGACGTCTCTCTCGAATAACAAGCCGCTGTCTAAGCTAAATATCGGTAAAGTACGATTTGCAGAGTTATTACTAACGATGCTACCGCCGATATTAAAGTTATTATCATTGAGGCTGTAATTGGTCGCGTGTACGCCAAATTTGGGCGTGATGTAACCGTAGGACTGCATAAATGGCATGCTAATACTGGGATAAACGGCTAGGCGGCTACCTGTGGCGGCAACAGGTGCATCTTTGTTGCGATCAAAATACGCCCATTCGCTGTAAAGCTCTGTGTCAAAATAATCCCATTCTTTATCCGCGGTTAATGTCAACTGAGGTAACCGCTCATAGGGGAAATTGATTTCATCCAACGTTTGATATTTTTGCACTAAGCCATTAAAGCGCCATACATCACCCACATAATCCACACGGCCTTCTTGTGGCAGATTGACCCGGCTGGTGCTCGTAATGCGGGTGGACATCTCGGAGAAGTATTCGTCGTCTGACACTTTTTCGAAGTTATAGCCAGCCGACCAACCCCCGCCTAAATTGTGACTGTGACTAATATTGGCGTAATAGCGCTGGTCGCCGCTCAAGTCATCATTATTTAAGTACTCTATGCTATTAATACCCGAATAATTTTCACCCAAATAGCGAAACTCACCTTGCAGTTGTGCACCGCGCTTGCTTAGATAGCGTACCCCCACCGTGGCATCCATGTTGGGCGCAATGTTAATGTAATAAGGGACCAGTGTTTCAAAACCACTTCGGCTGGTGGTGCCCACTGTGGGCGCCAGCAAGCCAGATTTACGCTCGTTATTAAATGAGAAACTCAGCCACGGCGCATATAGCAATGGCACACCCTTAAACTCCACCCTTGCATTCTTCGCTGTGCCAGATTGAGTGTAGTCATCCAACTCGATTTCACTGGCTTTAATATACCAATCATCTACACCTGCCTCGCACGTGGTATAGCGCGCACCAGTTAAACGTTTTTTATCCTGGCCTTCAAAAAATATAGCTTTAGCATCGCCACGCGACGAGTTAAATTTAGGGTCTATCGAGGCTTGCCCAATCGGTGTTGCTGGCTCGCGATAGCTGTCTTGATACAGGCGTGGGTTGTCAGTCAGTATAGTTTGCGCATTCAGTAACCTGGATTGTGTATAGACACTGGGGTCATTACGTACTGTATTTTCTTCGCCGCGATCTAATGGCTTATTCAGCGTCACCGAGGCATCACGCATTTCACCGATGCTTTCACTCAGTCGCATTTTAAGTGCAGGGCCACGCAATTCGCTATCACCCAAATCAATGCGTACATTGCCATCTACTTTGAGCTCATCACTCTGTACATCGTACTCAATATTGTCGCCATACACTTTTTGCTCGTCCTTGCTAATCACCGCGTTGCCAGAGGCGCGCATTTTACGGTCAAGGTATAAGTCAAGTTTATCGCCCTCAATTTCTATGGCGCCAGGTAAAGCCTCTGGTTGCATGGTTTCAGGGACTTTTGATAATTCTGTGCTTAATGTTAAATCTGAGCCTGTTGATTCTGATTCTAGCGTTTCCGCAGATGAAATAACACTAAAGCCCAGCAAACAAGTGCTAGCTAATGCCGCAAAAAATAATTTTGCAAAATGAAGGGTTGAATAGCTGCTATGCAATGCAAATACGCTGAAAATGATTTAAGGTATGTATTTTACGCATGAATGATAAAATCGCATACATGCAAGTGCTAATCAAGCAAAAACTTGCTTGAACAAACAACATATAAAGGCTACCAGTAGCAATATTTAACATGGATAGAAAAAACCAATTAGAAACCTGGCTTAAGCAAGTCTTCACTGCGCAAACACTCACACTCACTACCGCCTCGGCCGATGCCAGTTTTAGGCGCTATTTTAGGGTGCATACGGCGCATGAATTTAAAGGCCACCAAACTTTAATCGCTATGGATGCGCCGCCACCGCAGGAGGACTGCTGGCCATTTGTTAACGTGGCTAACTTATTTCTGGCTGCTGGTTTGAATGTGCCACAAGTATTGGCACAAGATTTAGCTAATGGTTTTTTACTGCTGAGCGATTTGGGTAACGATACTTACTTAAGTGCGCTTAATCCTACAACAGCGCAAAAAATGTATGGCGATGCCACCGATGCGCTGATTAAACTGCAATTGGCTAGCAAACCAAACGTTTTACCTAATTACGATGCCGCTTTACTGACGCGGGAGATGCGGTTGTTTCCTGATTGGTATGTGGCCAAACATTTAAAATTTGAGCTGAATGCCGAGCAGCAAACTGCACTCAATAATACGTTTGAACTGCTGAACAAAAATATTCTTGCCCAAGGTCAGGTGTATGTGCATCGCGATTATCACTCGCGCAACCTGATGGTGACAGAAGAAAATAATCCTGGTGTATTGGATTTTCAAGACGCAGTGTACGGTGCGATTACCTACGATTTAGTGTCATTACTCAAGGATGCTTATATTCAGTGGGATGAAGAGCAAATCATCGACTGGGCGGTGCGCTATTGGGAAAAAGCGCGTAAAGCCGGCTTACCCGTACCTACTGACTTTAGTGAGTTTTACCGCGATTTTGAATGGATGGGGGCACAACGGCATATTAAGGTGCTGGGTATTTTTGCACGCTTGAGTCACCGCGATGGCAAAGATGGCTACTTAAATGATATGCCACTGGTGCTGCATTATTTGCGTAAAGTGTGCGAGCGATATGTAGAACTGCGACCGATGCTAAGACTATTGGATGCGCTAGAAGGTCGCGTGCCACGTCCGAAGTATGTGGTCTGATGAAATGAAAATTAGCTGATGAAAGCCATGATTTTAGCTGCGGGGCGTGGTGAGCGCATGAGACCCCTCACTGACCACACGCCAAAACCCCTGCTTAAGGTAGGCGGTAAGCCGCTGATTGCGTGGCATCTTGAGCGCTTGGCAGCCGCAGGCTTTAAAGAGGTTGTGATTAATCATGCGCATTTGGGCGCGCAGATAGAAAACGCCTTAGGGAACGGCGCACAGTGGGGCTTGTCAATTCAATATAGCCCAGAAAAAGTGGCGTTAGAAACGGCGGGTGGCATTGCTAATGCGCTAGAATTGCTGACCAAAAATACCAATGGCGGTGAACCATTTTTAGTGGTGAATGGCGATGTGTATACAGATATAGACTTCAGAAGCCCTGTAAGTATCTTTAATGCAGGCCTGCAGGCCAATATGCATGCGGATTGTGGGGGCATTAAAAAAGTCATGGCGCATTTAGTGTTGGTGGATAATCCAGCGCAGCACCCCAACGGGGATTTTGCCATAGAAGATGGCATGCTGAAAAATGATGGCGGCAAAAACAATATTGGCATGCTGACTTTTTCAGGTGTTGGCGTGTATCACCCCGATTTGTTTGCGGAGGTGGTAAAAGGCCAACCAGCAAGGCTGGCGCCATTATTGCGCAAGGCGATTGAAAACAATGCTGCTACTGCTGAGTATTATCACGGGGTTTGGCACGATATTGGTACACCAGAGCGGCTAAAAAGTTTAGATGAAAGTTTATTGGGTCACGGTTAATAAAAATGGTGAATTTAAAAGAATTTCAACATCGCAGGCATACATTGCTGACCAGCATGGGTGAGGGCATTGCCATTATTCCCACCGCGAACGAAGTAATCCGCAATCGTGACAGTCATTACCCATACCGGTTTGATAGTTATTTTTATTATTTAACAAGCTTTACCGAACCCGAAAGTTTGTTGGTGCTGATTGCTTCAAGCGATAAAAAGTCTGAGCTAAAATCGATATTGTTTTGTCGCGATAAAGATATGGAGCGCGAAATTTGGGATGGTTTTCGATTTGGACCAGAAACGGCGAAAACGCAGTTTGGTTTTGATGCGGCTTACAGCATGCATCAATTAGATGAAATGTTACCGAAGCTTTTAAGTAATCAAGCCAAATTATTTTATAGCTTAGGCGCCGATGCTGTTTGGGATGTGCGCGTGACTGGCTGGCTGAATCAGGTGAAAGATTTGGCGCGTACTGGCGTAAGCGCACCAGAACTGATTTTGGATGTACGTCAATTGGTGGATAAACAACGTTTAATTAAATCGGCCTACGAGCAAGATACCATGCGCCTTTCAGGCAATATTGCTGCAGCAGCGCATAATAGAGCCATGCGCTTTGTAGGCTTAAATTCTGCAAAACCAAACTTGCATGAATATGAAGTAGAAGCTGAATTTTTGCACGAGTTTTATAAAAATGGTGCACAAGCGCCGGCTTATACCAGCATTGTGGCGGGTGGCGCCAATGCTTGTACCTTGCATTACAACGCCAATAATTGCGTGTTGAACGACGGTGATTTATTGCTGATAGACGCGGGTTGTGAGTTGGACGGTTATGCGTCAGATATCACACGCACCTTTCCTGTAAACGGTAAATTTAGTGCTGCACAAAAAGACTTGTATCAACTGGTATTAAATGCGCAGTTAGAGGCGATTGCTGCCGCAAAAACTGGTCATCATTGGAATGCGCCGCATGAAGCAGCGTTAGATGTTTTAGTACAAGGATTCATTGATTTGAAATTATGCAAGGGTAGCAAAGACGAGGTGCTGGAAAATGGTAGCTATCGCCAATTTTACATGCACCGTACTGGCCATTGGCTGGGTTTGGATGTGCACGATGCAGGTGATTATAAGGATAAACAAGGTAACTGGAGTGTGTTAGAGGCGGGCAATGTGCTCACCGTGGAACCTGGTTGCTACGTGCGACCCGCAGATAACGTACCAGAGCACTTCTGGAACATTGGTATCCGTATTGAGGACGATGTGCTGATTAACCAGACAGGGAACGAGGTGTTGACCAAAAACGCAGTGAAAAGTGTGAACGATATAGAAAACCTAATGGCTGGCCATGCATAAACAGGCCTTGCATAAAATAGTCATCGTTGGTGGTGGACCAGTGGGCAGTGTGTTGGCGCTGGCTTTACAGCAGCAACATGTGCCGTTTACTATGCTAGAAGCACGTGCCAAAGGTGCATCACATCAAGATACACGTGCGCTAGCCTTGTCTTACGGCAGTCGACTCATCTTAGAAAAACTGGGCGTTTGGCATGCGCTTGAGGCGCGTGCCACCGCCATCAACACCATCCATATTTCGCAACGTGGTGGGTTGGGGCGTACCAAGCTAAATGCAGCTGAACATGGCCTACAATCGTTGGGGTATGTGTTGCCATATGGCGCTATCACGCAGGCATTAGATGCTATTTTGGATGCAAATAATATTATTTATGAAGCGGAAGCTACAGAAATTAAGCCTGCACAAGAAGCTAGTAGCGTTACCTTTAACCACGCTAATACAACACAAACACTGCAAGCTTCATTAACGGTCGTGGCCGACGGCGGCCGTAGCCTGGGCGAAATTGAAGGCATTAAAAAAGAAACCAAAGAGTATGGGCATGATGCACTGGTGACCAAAGTGCGAGCAGAGCTGCCACATCATCATATTGCTTATGAACGCTTTACACCCACTGGACCAATGGCGTTGCTACCGAATGGTGATACAAGTTTTTCATTGGTATGGACTGGCCTGCAAGCCAATATTGATATGCTTCTTGCGTTGGATGATAAAACATTTTTAGCGCAGTTGCATCAAGCGTTTGGCGACCGTGTGGGGAAATTTTTAAGTGTGGAAAAACGCATGAGTTTTCCTTTAAAATTAAGCACGCTTAAGCCATCTGTTGCGCCACATCTTGCCGTAATCGGTAACGCTGCGCAAACCATGCACCCGGTTGCGGGGCAGGGTTTTAATGTGGGTATGCGTGATGCGTGGACACTTGCTGATTTAATTATCAATGCTTCAATTATTAGGGTGCCACAAGCTGAGTTGGGCAGTGCAGATATGTTGATGCGATATAGCCAGCTGCGTAGCCGCGATACGCGTCGAGGCATTTTGTTTACCGATTTGCTGGTGAATGTCTTTAATAATGACTTGATTGGCCTGCAAGCCATGCGCGGCGCTGGTCTTGGTTTGTTGGAGTTAATCAAGCCTGCAAAAAGCTTGCTAGTTAATAAAATGAGCTTTGGTAAATGAAGCGAGACTTTTTTCAAAGTGTAAATGGAAGTATTCAGGCTGACATTATCGTGGTGGGTGCTGGCTTGGTCGGGTTGGCGGCAGCAATCGCGTGCGCCAAGCTAGGTAAAAAAGTGGTCGTTGTAGATGCACAAAAAACGGCAATAGGAAAGCAGCTAACTTGGGATGCACGCATTTATGCGCTTACCGCTAATACCGAAGCTTGGCTAAAAGCACTTGGGGTGTGGGCAGAGGTTGATGCCAGCCGAGTTAATATGATTAGCGGCATGCAGTTGTGGGATGCGCAAGACAACAAGCTAGCTTTGTATGAGGATGATGCAAATTTAGATAAATTAGGTGTGATTATCGAGAATCAAAACCTAACATATGCGCTAAATCAGCTAGTAAGCTCGTTAGGTGTGACGGTGATTACAGCGGTTGAATGTGTGTCTTTACAGAATACCCGGCAGCATATCAACTTAGGTTTGGCAGATGGCCGCAGTATTAGCGCCAATTTAATGATTGCTGCAGATGGCGTGGGTTCTTGGGTGCGGAGCCAAGCAAATATTGCAGTCAAGCACAAAGACTTTAACCAGACCGCAATCGTTGCGAATTTTTTGGCTGAAAATCATCACGCAAATATTGCACGGCAATGGTTTGGACCGCATGAAACTTTGGCATTACTGCCCTTGCCCAAAAAACATGTGTCAATGGTGTGGGCGGTGTCAACCGGACAGGCGGCTGAATTGTTAACGTTATCAAGCGATGCGTTAGCAGAAAGAGTACAAGCGCGCACGCATAATGAATTGGGTGGTTTGCGCGTGGTAGGTAAAGTGTTATCGTTCAGCTTGAGGCAGCAAACTGCAACTCAGTTAATCGCTGAGCGTGTAGTGCTGGTGGGCGATGCAGCGCATCAAATTCACCCTATGGCGGGACAAGGCATGAATTTAGGCTTGCGTGATGTAAGGCAACTACAAGAAATGCTGACTAACACACATGCTATGCAAGATATTGGTGAGCACGCTTTTTTACGCAAATATGCGCGTGCACGGCTGGCAGATATTGTTACAATGAACACACTTAACAGTGGCTTAGATGCACTATTTGTCAATGACAGCGCGGTGATTAAGAAAGTAGCAGGCTGGGGATTTAAACAACTCAATCACCAAACAACCCTTAAGAAATTATTAATTCAACAAGTGGCTTAGCTATTAAGTCGCTGTTTAGAAAGTAAAAATGAAATTAAATCTAAAAAAATTAGCATTATTATCTTTGTTTAGTTTAAGTGCGTTTGGTTTAAACCAATTTGCATTTGCAGATGAAGCCAGCCTTAAAAAAGCAATTGAGGCCGCCTACCCAAAATTTAGAGTAGAAAGCGTGGTAAAAACGCCTTACGCAGGTTTGTACGAGGTGTTTATGGGTGGGCAGATTGTCTACACCGACGAAAAACTTACCTTTTTAATTGCTGAAGGCCGCTTAGTTGACCCAAAAACCAAAAAAGATGTGACAGGTGAGCGTTTAGATGAGTTAACTAAAATTGATTTTAATAGTTTGCCGTTAGACCAGGCGATTAAAGTTGTAAAAGGTAACGGCAGTCGCAAATTGGTGGTGTTTTCAGATGTGGATTGCCCATTCTGTAAACGCTTAGAACAGAATGAGCTAACAAATATTGATAATGTCACCATTTATACATTTCTATATCCAATCGAATCGTTACACCCAGATGCGGCAAATAAATCCAAACTCATTTGGTGTGCGAGCAACCGTGCCAAAGCTTGGAATGACTGGAATTTTAATAATAAATTACCAAGTAATGCGGGTAACTGTGAAGTGCCACTAGAACGTATAGGTGAACTAGCTAAGAAAGTTGGCGTGACCAGCACCCCTACGCTTATTTTCTCTGATGGTAAGCGTATGTTAGGTGCGCAACCGCATAAAGAAATTGAAAAGGGTTTGCAAGCGGCAAAGAAGTAAATTAATTTGCAAAAAGAATATAAGCCACATTCAGTGGCTTATATTTTATGAGGGCTTATTAAAGGTAAAGAAGCATTAACCGCCAACAACTGCACCCATTTTGAATATCGGCATGTACATCGCAACTACCAAACCACCAATAATAGTACCTAACACCACCATAATCACTGGCTCCATTAAGCTAGACATTGCATCCACAGCATCATCAACTTCACCTTCGTAAAAGTCAGCCACCTTGCCCAGCATAGAATCAAGCGCTCCAGACTCTTCGCCAATCGCGGTCATTTGCAATACCATATTAGGGAACACATCCGCGTTTTGCATAGCGACGGTTAGGCTGGTGCCTGTACTGATTTCACTTTGAATACGTTTGGTGGCGTCGTGGTAAACACGGTTACCTGCAGCACCAGCTACAGAATCTAATGCTTCAACCAAAGGCACACCTGCTGAAAACATGGTGGATAAAGTTCTTGAAAAGCGTGCAATCGTAGCTTTGCGAATAATGTCCCCAAGAATAGGCAGCTTAAGCAACAGTCTATCCATTGTGCTCTGCATTTTCTCAGAGCGTTTCCATGTATAAAAGAAAAACCACAAACCACCACCTATAGAACCAAATATAGCCCACCAATAAGATACAAAAAAATCAGAAATCGCCATGACTACTAAAGTAGGTCCAGGCAAATCTGCCCCAAAGCCTTCAAAAAGCGTTTTAAAAGCAGGAATCACGAAAATCATGATAATGACCACAATAATAAACGCGACGATAATAATAGAGGTTGGGTAAACCAGAGCAGACTTAACTTTACCCTTAATGGCCATAATTTTTTCTTTGTAAGTCGCTAGGCGGTCTAGTAATGTGTCCAAAATGCCTGCTTGCTCACCTGCGCCTACCAAATTACAGAATAAATTGTCGAAATAAAGTGGGTACTTACGAAATGAAGTGCTCAGGCTACTGCCAGTTTCCACGTCGGCTTTAATGTCGCCCAATAATTTAGCCACAGCTGCGTTGCTGTGGCCTTTTCCCACAATATCAAACGCTTGCAATAATGGCACGCCAGCTTTCATCATCGTGGCGAGTTGTCGTGTAAATAAGGTAATATCTTTGTCGGTAATTTTGCCTTTGCTGGCAAACGCGCTTTGTTTTTTTACTTTGGTGACACTAATGCCTTGGCGGCGTAGCGTAGCGTTAACAAACGACTCTCCTGCCGCGCGCATTTCGCCTTTAATTACTTTGCCTTTTTTATCTTTACCTTCCCACTGGTAGGTAATTTGCTTGCTAGCACTTGCAGCCATATTGCGTCCTTAATTTAAACTTACGCATTCATTTTGCAAAAATTGCGTGTTTGCAGTCATTTTTTATTCATTGGTGCAGGCTTCAACTTCAGCTACAGAGGTTAACCCTTGTATTACTTTAAGTATGCCTGATCGACGTAAATCATTGACACCTTCTTTTTTTGCCTGATCGGCAATATCAATCGCATTGCCTTGCGACATAATAATGCGCGAAATTGCATCTGTCACTGGCATCACTTGATAAATGCCAACACGGCCCTTATAGCCATTGTTGCACATCTCGCAACCGCCTTCTTTGGGGCCATACAGTTGCCATTTTTCATTGAAGTCTTCTTCTAAAAAGCCTACCGCAAGCAAAGCTTCTTTTGGAGCATCAATTGGCACTTTACAGCTTTTGCATAAGCGCCTAGCTAGCCGCTGCGCGGTAATTAGCGATACCGCCGAAGCAATATTAAAGGGCGCAACACCCATATTCAAAAGACGCGTTAAAGTTGATGGTGCGTCGTTGGTATGCAGTGTCGAGAGCACCATGTGACCAGTTGAGGCCGCCTTAATTGCCATGTCTGCTGTTTCAAGGTCGCGAATCTCACCAATCATAATGATGTCAGGATCTTGACGTAAGAAAGATTTAAGCGCTGCAGCAAAAGTGAGGCCTTGCTTGTCGTTAACGTTGACTTGGTTAATGCCTGCCAGCGGAATCTCGCATGGATCCTCTGCTGTGGCAATGTTGACCCCAGGGTTATTAAGAATATTTAAGCAGGTATAAAGCGAAACTGTTTTGCCAGAACCTGTCGGCCCAGTGACTAATACTAAGCCGTAAGGGCGACTTACCGCGCTTAATAAGCGCTCTTTTTGAATCGGCTCATAGCCAAGCGCTTCAATACCCAGGGTAGCACTAGTGGGGTCTAAAATACGCATCACAATTTTTTCGCCATGAATCAGCGGTAAAGTACTGACGCGGAAGTCAATAGTGCGTGATTTAGACAGCACCAGCTTCATACGACCATCTTGAGGAATACGCTTTTCAGAAATATCCAAGCTGGAAATCACCTTAATACGCGAAGCCAGTTTATCTTTAATCGCCAATGGCGGTTGCGCAATGTCTCTTAACTCACCATCAATACGATAGCGAATGCGATAAAATTTTTCATACGGTTCAAAGTGCAAATCCGATGCGCCCATGTTGATGGCATCTAATAACATCTTGTTCAAAAATTTAACAACGGGGGCGTCGTCAACTTCCTGTGTGTCAGCAACAGTCTCTTCTTCGCCGCTGCCCATGTCAAGGTCAAAGTCACCATCTACATCCAACGACGTCATGGCCGTATCTTTGGCTTCGGTAATCTTATCTATCCATTTGCCCAGCTTGTCATCTTCAACCACTACAGGCGACAAGGTCATGCCCATTTGGAACTGTACGCTATCTAGCGCATGCAAATTGGTGGGGTCAGATATCGCAACAAACAATACATTGTTTTGGCTTTTTAGTGCAATCACACGATTCGATTGCATGAGCTTTAAATCAATTGATTTGGCAGGTAGATAATCTGAGTTAAAAACATCCAAGTTAAAATAGGGGAAACCGAAAGATTTAGAGCTAATCTCGGCAATTTTTTCAGCTGAAACTTTTTTACTGGTAATTACATTAGAAATAAAAGGGCTTTTAGCAAGATTAGCCTGTGATTGTATGGCGTTTGCGTCTGCTTCAGATAGCAAATTTTCTTGCACCAAAAGACGGGCAAGACCACTTAATTTAATGGATGTTGCAGTTGCGGCCATAGATTACTCTTCACTTTATTTAATTCTTGAGCCAACTTCTAATCTAGTTATTTATCTATTCTATATAAACTATTGTACTTAAACAATATTTTAAATTCTAAAACAATATTTATGTATGCTGTAATAATGCACTTTAACTTTTTTTTTGTAAAGGCAATGCATGGTATTTAATTAAACTTTACAGTTGATTGTAGGCAAAAATATGCCAAATAAACAACACATTAAGCTTAAAACTTGACTTTTTACAATTGGTAACATATAAAGCGCGTATGAAGTTTTAATTAGACTTTAAAGGTGTTTGAATCCAGGACTTAGTTAGGATTTTCTCTGCTACTGTGCTGGAGGCGAGCGTTTTGGGGTGCTCCCCTAAAGGTATAAATAGATATAGAAGGATGTAGAAATGGCACTAGGTACCGTAAAATGGTTTAACGATTCAAAAGGCTTTGGTTTTGTGACGCCAGATGATGGTGGAGATGATTTGTTTGCGCACTTTTCAGCCATTGTAGAGTCTGGCTATAAAAGCCTTAAAGAAGGCCAGCGCGTCAGCTTTGACGTGACTGAAGGCCCAAAAGGCAAGCAAGCTTCAAATATTCAAAAAGCATAAGTCTTTAAAATATTTGGTAATCAGCAAAAAATAAAAAACGGCTCGTGATGTGAGCCGTTTTTTATTGACGATTAAAACAGCGGGCCTGCAAGTCTTGTGGATATTGACCTACAGAGACGCTCATTTGGCTTCGTGTTACATGTGTTTGATAATTTCATCACCAAACTCAGCTGTGCCCACTTGCGTTGCACCTTCCATTTGACTAGAAAAATCACCCGTCACGCGTTTAGATATAATGGCTTTAGCCACACCAGTCAGCACTAAATCTGCCGCTTCGAGCCAGCCCATGTGGCGTAGCATCATCTCAGC
>JAABQZ010000018.1 GCA_011391175.1 Methylophilaceae bacterium
TATGCTTTGGAGACTATGCCACAGCCATTGGAGGAAAAGGCAGTTGAAGTTGCTGCGGTGGTAGCTGATGCCGTTGTTGACGAGAAAGCGCCAGTTACACACTAATTAATGGCGTGTGATTGATATTTTTTTGATTAATTGCGCAAAATAAGCCGCAAAGCCTTGACAGAGGCTTTTGTAGCTTGATATAAAGTCATAACAGGATACGCCTGTTATTTTAGTGAATAACATTAGAGGGGATTACTCGTGAACAAATCAGAATTGATTGATCAAATTGCAAAAGCTGCTGGTATTTCAAAAGCCGCGGCTGGCCGTTCTTTAGACGCGACAACAGATGCAATTACTGCAGCACTTAAGAAAGGTAACTTGGTTACTTTAATTGGTTTCGGTTCATTTTATGTGGGCAAACGCGAAGCGCGCAATGGCCGTAATCCTCGTACTGGCGCCACAATTAAAATCAAAGCAGCAAATTCTCCTAAGTTTAGGGCTGGTAAAGCGCTTAAAGATGCTGTAAACTGATGGTCTTTGCTGATTAAGCGATTAATCAGCGAATTGAGTTAGTTACATGCTTTATTTTTAGGTAGATAAAGTACATAGGGTGCTTAGCTCAGTTGGTAGAGCGTCGCCCTTACAAGGCGAATGTCAGCGGTTCGACCCCGTTAGCACCCACCAAACTAACACACATCGCCTCGAAATTTGATTAAGAGTGCTAGATTTTTAGCACTCTTTCATTTTGAAGTGTGTAGTGTTTGAGTAGTTGTACATAGCAGTAAAACTGGAGTGGTAGTTCAGTTGGTTAGAATACCGGCCTGTCACGCCGGGGGTCGCGGGTTCGAGTCCCGTCCACTCCGCCAATTAATAAAAAAAGCGAGCCCTTGGGTTCGCTTTTTTTATTCAGGCTCCTCTCTGTGCAAGAACTAATTGCACATCACCACCATCAACTACAAGAAGCTTTGTTACAACTGTTATATAATGTTGCGTTAAGCAAAATTCAGTAAAAAATGATAGAGAGTGAAGCATGTTAGAAGCAATTAGAAAACACACCCAAGGCTGGTTGGCTAAACTTATTTTGGCGCTTATTACCATTCCATTTGCATTATTTGGCATTGACTCTTACCTAAACGACGCGGGTAGCAATGTGGCTGTTGCTAAAGTAAATGGCGATAAAATTTCCATTCAAGAATACAGTAATGCGGTAGATACGGTGCGTGATCGCTTGCAATCGCAAGGCCAAAAAGTAGACGCTGCTATGTTGGAAAGCGCTGAACTGAAGCAATCTGTGTTAGATGGTTTAATTACGCGCCGCTTGGTGAACAAAGAAATTGTTGATGCTAATTTTAAAATTAGCGATGAGCAACTAAGCCAACATATTTTGGGTATGCCAGAGTTTCAAGAAAACGGTAAATTCTCTGAAGAGTTGTACCAAAAAACCCTTGAACAAAACAAGTTGACTGCATCTAGGTTTGAGAACGACAGGCGTGCCGACATGTTAACGCAGCAAGCGCGCGAAGGCTTATCTAACTTGGTATTTGTGCCAAAAAGCGTGGCTGAACAAACCCTGAAGTTTGCACATCAACAGCGCGATATTAGCGTGGCAGACATTAAAACAGCAGAGTTTATTAAGCAGGTTAAAGTAACGTCAGGGGAAGTTAAAGCTTACTACGAACTGCATAAAGCCAAGTTTAAGACACCGGAGCAAGTCAAACTAGAGTTTGCCTTATTGTCTGCGGCCGGCTTGGTGGCACAAACATTGGTATCTGATGAAGAAGTGAAACAGTTTTACCAAGAAAATGCAGAAAAATTTCAAGGGGATGAACAGCGTCAAGCCAGTCATATTTTAATTGGCTTTGGCGTTGGTGCTACTACACAAGAGAAAGCCGCGGCTAAAGAAAAAGCGGCTGATTTGCTGGCACAGATAAAGAAAAATCCGAAATTGTTTGAAGAGTTGGCCACCAAACATTCTCAAGACCCTGGTTCCGCTGCCAAAGGCGGTGATTTGGGTAGCTTTGCGCGTGGTGCAATGGTAAAGCCATTTGAAGAAGCAGCATTCAGTATGAAAGTGAATCAAATCAGTGACATTGTTGAATCTGAGTTTGGTTATCACATCATTAAAGTGACTGGCATTACTGGCCAAAGCACTTCATTTGAGAGTATGAAGGCGCAAATCAAGGGCGAGCTCAGCTGGCAAAAAGCGCAGGCTAAATATGCTGAGCTTTCTGAAGATTTTAGTAATACCGTATACGAGCAATCTGGAAGTTTAAAACCAGTCGCTGAAAAATTTGGCATTCAATTACAAACCAGTGGCTGGCTCAGTCGTGAAGATGGCGCCAAATTTTTTAAAAGCGAAAAATTGATTGGTTTGGTGTTTTCTGACGAAGTGCTAAAAGAAAAGCGCAATTCAGAGGCCGTAGAAGTTTCCGCCAATAATTTAGTATCAGCACGCGTGTTGGAGTATAAAGCCTCTGCACCACGCACCTTTGAGGAGGTTAAAGGTGGTATTGAAGCTTTGCTTAAGCTGGAAGCAGCAGAAAAATTAGTGACTGAGAAGGGCGTAGCTGCTTTAGCTAAGCTCAAATCAGGTGCTACAGTAGACGATTTAGAGTGGATTCCAACGGTAACGGTAGATAGAAAAAATGCACAAGGTTTCACCGATATTGTCATGAACAATGCTTATAAAGTTGATGGCAGCAAATTGCCAGGCTATATAGGGTTTATGAATGGTAAAAATAGCTATTCCATCGTACAAGTGAGTCGCGTAGACAACGCGCTATCGTCAGATGAAGAAGCTAAAAAAGCTGCAGAGGCCGAACTGCAAGATGCGATTGCTGCAGAATACGTGAGTGCCTATGGTAAATCGCTTAAAGCGAAAAGTGACATTGTGGTGAATCGTAAGTTACTGGAAACTACTAGCCAGTAATCATTACAGAGATTGAAAAAGCCGATGCCAGAATTATATTTCTGGCATCGGCTTTATTGCGTGTTGGAATAATATGCCCTGGGAGTCAATATCCGAAAGGCCTACAGAGCATATGTTTTGATTAGTCTATTTGGCCTGCAGCAGTGATATTCATACCGCCATCTACATAAGTAATTTCACCAGTAATGCCTGAGGCTAAGTCGCTACATAAAAACGCGGCGGTATTACCTACTTCTTCAATAGTGACATTGCGACGCAAGGCTGCATGACGTTCGTTAAATCCGATCATTTTGTCAAAGTCAGCAATGCCAGAGGCTGCAAGCGTTTTAATGGGGCCAGCAGACACCGCATTCACGCGAATGCCTCTAGGGCCTAGGCTTTGGGCTAAATAACGCACGTTGGCCTCTAAGCTGGCCTTGGCGACGCCCATGACGTTGTAGTTAGGCATGGTACGCTCGGCACCTAGGTAAGAAAGCGTGAGTAAGCTACCGTTACGGCCTTGCATCATGGGGTAAGCTGCTTTTGCTAATGCAGAAAAGCTATACGAACTGATGTCGTGTGCGATTCTAAAATACTCGCGGTTGACTGCGTCTAAATAATCACCTTCTAGCGCAACCTTTGGTACAAAAGCAAGTGAGTGCACTAAGCCATCTAAGCCATCCCAGTGTTTAGCAAGCGCTGGGAAGAGGGCGTCAATTTGTGCATCTTCCGCTACATCACACGGTAAGATAATTTTTGAATCAAAATCTGCTGCTAAATCGGCTACGCGCTGTGCGTGCTTTTCCATTTGGTAGGTAAAGGCCAATTCGGCACCTTCACGCTTCATGGCGCCCGCAATGCCATAAGCAATGCTACGATTGCTTAGTAAACCTGCAATTAATATTTTTTTACCTGCTAAAAATCCCATCATGCCATCCTATCTTCTAGCCTATCTATTATTTTCACTGCGCGGATCAAGTGCATCACGCAATCCCTCACCAAGCAAATTATACCCCAATACGGTAATTAAAATCGCCAAACCAGGGAACAGGGATAGCCACCAAGCAAACTGAATATAATCTTTACCATCGGTGAGAATATTGCCCCATGAGGCTTGTGGTGCTTGTACGCCCAACCCTAAAAAGCTCAAGCCAGATTCCATTAGTACCGCGCCAGCCACACCTAAAACAGAGCTGACAATAATGGGTGTCAGGCTATTGGGCAATAAATGGGTAAAAATTAAACGTGCATCTTTTGCGCCCAAGGTGCGCGAT
Organism: Methylophilaceae bacterium; assembly: GCA_011391175.1. Lineage (GTDB taxonomy): Bacteria > Pseudomonadota > Gammaproteobacteria > Burkholderiales > Methylophilaceae > Methylotenera_A. The sequence continues at coordinate 4,171 of JAABQZ010000018.1, forward strand.
GCCAATACGAATTCGCGCCCACTTAAGCTTAAAAACTCTGCGCGCACTAAGCGTGTAACACCCATCCAAGAGGTCAGACCGATTACAATCATCACGTTGATGATGGAAGGTGTTAAAAAAGCGATTACGGCGAGAATAAGAAAAAAACTAGGGATGGATAGCATGACGTCAACCAAGCGCATGATTAAAGTATCTACCCAGCCACGATAATAGCCAGCGATTGCGCCCAATAGAATGCCAATGGCAGTAGAAATGCCTACGGCGACTAAGCCGACCAACAAGGAAATACGGCCTCCGTAGAGCATGCGACTGAGTACGTCGCGACCAAGTCCATCTGTCCCCATCCAGTGTTGCCATGAAGGCGAAAGTAGAATGGCTTTTACATTAATGTCATTAGGGTCGTAGGGTGCAATAATCGGAGCCAACATGGCCAGCAAAAACACCAACACGATAATGACGAAGCCAGCTTTAGATAAAGGGTTTTGCAATGCTTTTTCTAATAAACTTTTATTCATTCTGGTCAGTACTCGTCTAATTATTTTAACTTTGCATCACGCCGCGACGTACGCGCGGGTCTGCCCAAGCATAAGCAATATCGGCAATTAAATTACCTATTAATGTAAGCGCTGAGCCAATGGTCAAAATGCCCATCACCACTGGGAAATCGCGCATCATCACTGCATCGAAAAATAGTTTGCCCATACCAGGAATGGCGAATATAGTCTCTGCAATGACTGAGCCGCCGATTAAGCCTGGAATTGAAAGCCCAATAATGGTGATAAGTGGTAACAGGGCGTTTCGTAAGGCATGGGTATAAACCACTTGATGTTCGCTTAAACCCTTTGCTCTGGCCGTTGTGATGTAATCCTGATGGAACACATCTAACATTCCGTTTTTGACAAATAGCGTGATGCCCGCTAAACCTGTGACAGATGGGATAACAACAGGTAAAAATAAATGACTCAAGCTATCTTTGACTTTTCCCCAGGTGTCAAAGGATTCGTAATTGATACTGTGCAAACCAGAAATGGGCAACCAATTGTTCACTACGCCTAGCCAATACATCAGTAACAAAGATAGCCAAAAACCGGGAATAGAAAAGCCGATAAAATTGAACAGAGTAATGGACTTGTCTTGCCAAAGCCCGTATTTTCTTGCGGCAATTATGCCGAGTGGAGTAGCCAATGTGAGTGTAATGATTAAGCCCAAAACATTAATCATCAAGGTAATTGGTAAGGCTTCTTGAATCATGCCCTTTGTTACATTGCCGTCTTTATCTTTAGTTTGCCAAAACACAGGTTTTTGGTGGCTGGCGAAAGAGTTACCAAAATCTAAGGTAGTCATGCGCTTCAGCCACAAGCCATATTGCACAATCACAGGTTTGTCTAAATTGTACAGCTCACGCAACTTCTGACGCGATTCTTCACTGGTTTTTGGGTTGAACGAGGCTTCGTTATTGGTAATGTCACCAGGTGCTAAGTGCATAATAAAGAATGAAATTAAGCTAATCCCTATTAATAAGGGAATCATCCATAACACGCGTTTAATGAGATATTTAAGCATATAGATTTTTATAAATATTAGTTAGTGCTTATTTCTGTTCTGCCAGGTACAGCTCGTCTTAACGGCTCAGGAATATACCAGTCGTAAGTATTCCAGCCTACACCAGCTGGCGGGGCAGGGTTATCGATGCCTTTCACGCGCTTGTGAATCGCGCTTAATCCATAGCCTGCCGACAAATACACAATTGGACTATCCTCAAGCAAAACACGCGCAAACTCATGGTAAATTTTTTGGCGTTTATCTGGGTTTAATTCAGTACGGCCTTGCTCGAGCAACATATCGATGCTGGGGTTATTGTAACCAATAAAATTAAATTGGCCTGGTGCTTGTTGGCTAGAATGCCAGATATTGAATTGGTCTGGGTCTAGCCCTAGTCCCCAACCCAAAATTACCACATCAAAATCGCCCGTTTTAATAAAGCGGCTAATAAAGCTAGCCCACTCAATAGCGCGCACATTGGCTTGTATTCCTACATTCTTTAGGCGACGCTGAATTAACACGGCAGATTTTTCACGCTCTTTGTTTTGATTGGTCAGAATTTCAAAGCTAAATGGTTTTCCATCACGCTCTAACACGCCATCACCATCACTATCGACAAAACCTGCTTCTTTTAATAGTACTTTTGCCTTCTGTGGATCGTAAGGATAGGGTTTTAAATCAGGGTTGCTCCAACGGGTGCCAGGTTTATAAGGCGAGGCAATATCAATACCCAAACCTAAATACACGCCATCAATAATCTCTTGTTTATCAATGGCATAGTTAATGGCTTTGCGCACACGAACATCATCATATGGTTTACGCTTGAGGTTAAAGCCCATATAAGTGTAACTATTACCAAGTTCTTTGTAGAGTGCCAACTTTTGTTTTAACTCAGGACGTGCCGGGATAATGCGTGCGTATTTAATTGGATCTAGCCCCATGCTATCAATATTATCCGCCATCAACTCTAAAAATTGCGCTGATGAATCTGGAATGATACGCGTCACCAAGTTGTCTATTTTAGCTTGGCCAAGAACTGATGAAGGGTTGCGTGACAGTTTAATATTTTCACCATTCGTCCAACTATCTAATTTGTAATAGTTACTACCAACTGGCTTGCGTGCAAAGGCGGTGGTGTGTAAGTCTTGGCCTTGCAACAAATGCTTTGGTAATATCTGCAAACCAGCCCAGCTGTCCAGTGCAGGGGCATAGGCTTGATCGTACGTCACACTAAACGTGAGTGCGTCAGGCGTTTCAGCTTTTTTAACTAGCTGAAAATCAGAAGCATAGGGGCTGCGTGTTTTTTCATCAGTGACGGCCTGCCATGTCCATAATACATCTGCGCTGGTGAGCGGCTTGCCATCAGACCATTTAAGATTGGGCTTTAGTTTAAAGGTGATGGTTTTTTGGTCGCTTGAAACCTGCCAGCCTTCAACGAGTTCACCTTCTAAGTCTAAATTCTTATCGTATTTGAGTAGCTTATTGAAGATATTGGAGGATATTGCACCAGCAGCTGATTCGCCCGCCACCATATAAATTAGCCCAGAAGGCTCGCCTATCGTGGCATCCAGTAAAGTGCCACCTGATTGACTAGGGTAGGACTTGTTGAGATTGTTTAAGGCCTGCTGGCTTAAGTTTTGGGAGGAGTCTCCACAAGCACTAAGGGCTAGACAGGTGGCAATGAAACTAAATTTAGCATTTCTTTTTAAAAACTGATTGGTTAGAAATGCTAATATTTTCATATGGTTATTATCTTAATCGAATATGCGACCTTGCGCGAATCCGTTTGGATGACTTATGGTTGGTTTTAATGTGTTTGCTTCTTAAGCTTTTTCTATTCGAGCTTGCTTTTGTCGTTTTAAAGCTGACCGTCTTGAAGTCGCCTTGTTTAATAGTTAAATTTTGTCCTACTTTAACTTTAGAGTTTCTTAATCCGTTAAGTTTTTTCAGGGTCTGCGTACTAGTATCGTATTTGATTGCTAAGGCAGTGAGTGTTTCGCCTTTTTTAACTTTGTGTATGATGCGTCGGGTGGCTCTTGGTTCATCAACAATACCGTCATTTTCAATATTGTTGCTCGCAAACTCGCTTACGTAAATGGCCTCATCATTGTTATCAGTAGTCGTGTTGTAGGTGGCAGGCACTAACATAGTTTGAGAGGCGCGTAGTTTGCTGGTGCCAGACAAGCCATTTACCATGCGCAAATTATGCACATTAGTGCCGAATTTTTTTGCGATGCTATCTACACGTTCACCTCGTTTGGCGGTGTAGGTTTGCCAGCTGGTGAGTGGTTTGTCGTAATTGGCGAGGTTATCTGCAAATTGCTCTGCGGCCCATACAGGGAGTAAAAGCTGGTGTTTTTCGCCTTGCGAAGTAATCACAGGCCGGTTGTAGCTAGGATTGAGCGCACTAAATTCTTCATAAGAGATTTCGGCTAGTTGAGCTGCTAATTTAGCGTCGATTTGCTTGGGAGTTGTTACCCGTGCAAAGTAAGGACGATTTGGCATGGTGGCAATGCTGAGGCCATATTTTTCGGGGTCAGTCACAATGTTTTTAATGGCTTGTAGTTTTGGTACGTAGTTACGTGTTTCTGGGGGTAAGCTCAAACTTTGGTAATTAGTCGCTAAGCCTAGGCGCCGATTTTTATCAATCGCGCGTTGTACGGTGCCTTCTCCCGCGTTATAGGCGGCCAATGCGAGATCCCACGAGCCAAACATGCCATGCAGTTTTTGCAAATAATCAAGTGCCGCATCTGTTGCAGCGGTAACATCACGACGATTATCTACCCACCAGTTTTGCTGCAGGCCAAAATGCCTGCCTGTGGCGGGCACAAACTGCCAGATGCCTGAGGCTTTACTGCGGGAATATGCTTGTGGGTTGAATGCGCTTTCAATCATCGGCAGTAGCGCAATTTCAGTTGGCATGCCACGCTTTTGTACTTCTTCAACAATATGAAATAGGTAGCGTTGGCTACGCTCCATCATGCGCTGAATATAATCTGGGCGGGTTGAGTACCATTCTTCATGCGTGCTGGTATACGGCGACTTTACATCAGGCAGCTCGTAGCCATCTTTAATGCGCGCCCATAAATCGTTATCTGTAGTATCGTCTGTAGCGCTTTCATGCGCAGCATTCATGTCTGCCAATAGGTCTTGTACTGGGTCACTTAATAAATCGGGCTCGTTGATATACTCAATTTCTACGCCTGCAAGATTGGTTTCGGCCAGTACGTTAAAAGAGTAAAACAGACCAGCAGCCAGTAACAACAAGCTTAACAGGCTAATTACTACTTTTTGCTTGGCTATAGCACTGGCTTTTGTTTGCGCTTTACTCACAAACTGCGAATGTATTTTCATTTGGCTACCAACTATTCATCGAAAGTCCATGTTAGCCATGGAAGATAGTTGCGTCAAGTGAAAGTTATACTTTATAAGTAAATGTTATGTAGATGATTAATAATGATTTCTTAAAGTTCTAATAGCAGTAAAAACGGACAGGGCGTCTGATTTTTCAGCGCCTGAATTTTTAATAACGCTTGCTTGGGTGCAACGTAAAAAAGGATTGGTAGCGAGTTCTAGTGCGATATTACTGGGTAAGCTTGGCAATTGTAGTTGCCTGAGCTGTTTCACAGCGTTAGCGCGGGCTTGTAAATCTGCATTATCAGGCTCCAAAGTAAGCGCAAAAGCAATGTTCTTGGCGGTATATTCATGGGTGCAGAATATTTTTGTATTTGGGTTGAGCCCTTTTAAAGACTCTAGCGATGCTTGCATTTGAGCGGGTGTACCTTCAAATAGCCGCCCGCAGCCCACTGCAAATAAGGTGTCCCCACAGAATAAATAATCATCATTGACATAAGCAATGTGCCCCAACGTGTGGCCTGGTAACCACATAACACGAAAGCTTTGTGCAATGGTAGGTAGTTGTATGTTGTCGCCATCTGCTAATTTAATATGCTCAAAATCAAACTTTTCGTATTGAGGTGCGTATACTGGCGCTGCTTGGTGGCGCAATAAATCGCTTACGCCATCAATGTGGTCACTATGATGGTGTGTAATTAAAATTGCGCTTAAAGTTAAGTTGAGCGTTTGTAAAATTTCAATCACTGGCGTTGCATCACCAGGGTCAACCACAACTGCGTGGCCATTGAGATGCAAAAGCCATATATAATTGTCTTCAAACGCGGGGATGGGGATAATGTTGAGCATACGTTTAATGGTAGTTTCGTTTATACACTAATGCAACAGGCACAAATAAATCAAGCTAACCAACAAGATTGGCTGAATACTACGCTTGGGCGATATTTTCTTGCACGTGAGCAAGCTATGTATGATATGACTGTGGGCGATATTTTTGGTTTTAATGCATTGCAGTTAGGGTTGCTGCCTTTGAATGCGCTTAAAAACTCACGTATTCCATATTTACTGCGTGTGGGTAATCATGAGGGTGATGCTAACTGTGAGAGTGATTATTTACCTTTTGCCGAAAGCTGCATCGATTTATTATGTCTGCCACATGTGCTCGAATTTAGCCGCAACCCACATCAAACCTTGCGTGAGGCGGAGCGTGTGCTGGTGCCAGAAGGACATTTAATCATTACTGGCTTTAATCCAATCAGTGCTTGGGGTGTCAAACAAACGCTCAGTAAAAGTGATAGTTATCCATGGAACGGCCATTTCTTTACGCTATCACGCATTAAAGATTGGCTGGCTTTGCTAGGTTTAGAGTTTGTAGGCGGCCAAATGGATGGCTATGAGCCGCCAATAAACGATGAAAAATGGCTAAAACGTTTTGCCTTTATGGATAAAACAGGTGATAAATGGTGGCCAATGATGGGCGGATTGTATTTTATTGTGGCTAAAAAGCGCGTAGTGAATATGACACTACTCAAGCCAAACTGGAAGCAAAATTCACTTAAATCTAGACTCGCAGTGAGTAGTAACCCAAAATCAAAACCGACACAACAGCAAAGTAATGCGAAGTTGATAGGAAAAAACAAGCATTGAGACAATTAGTAGAAATTTACGCAGATGGCGCGTGCAAAGGCAATCCAGGCCCGGGTGGTTGGGGCGCTTGGTTGCAGTACGACGGTAAAGAAAAATCTATTCACGGCGGGGAAGTCATGACCACCAACAACCGCATGGAACTCACTGCGGTAATTCGCGCATTAGAAGTTTTAAAACGTCCATGTGATGTTAAAATTTATACCGATTCTGTCTATGTACAAAAAGGCATGATAGAGTGGATAGGTGGCTGGAAAGCACGTCACTGGCGCACTGCAGATAAGAAGCCAGTTAAAAATGACGATTTATGGAAAGCACTTGATGTGCTTGCAAGTCAGCACAAGATTGAGTGGATTTGGGTGAAAGGACATGCAGGCAATGATGGTAATGAACGTGCAGACGCGCTTGCAAATGAAGGAGTAGCCGCATTTTTATAGCCATATAATATGTGTAAGTCAGGATACAAGTAATTTGGACAACCAGTAATTTAGGAAAACCAGTGCGGCAAATATTTTTAGATACAGAAACCACAGGCTTATACCCTGCGCATGGACATCGCATTATTGAAATTGCTGCTATTGAAATGGTCAATCGGCGCCCGACCAACAATCACCGCCATGTCTACTTAAACCCTGAGCGCGAAATTGACCCTGCGGCGCAAGAAGTGCACGGCATTACGCTGGAGTTTTTGCAAGATAAACCTTTGTTTGCAGCAATTGCGGCGGATATGATGGATTTTATACGCGATGCTGAGCTGATTATTCACAACGCGCCGTTTGATGTGGGGTTTCTAAATAGCGAGCTTGGCCGCATCGGACTAAAGCCAATTGAGACAATATGCAGTAAAATTACTGACACGTTGAAAATGGCGAAAGACTCACGGCCGGGTCAGCGTAATAATTTGGACGCGCTGTGCAAGCACTTTGGTATTGATAACTCTAAGCGCACGTTGCATGGCGCTTTGCTTGATGCGGAGTTGCTGGCAGACGTATATATGGCCATGACGCGTGGTCAAGATAGCTTGCTGATGGATTTAGCTCAAACACCACCAGATGTGATGCAACCACCAGAAATTGGGCATGAGCGCAATTTAAAAGTACTGAAAGCAGATGAAGTTGAGTTGGCCGCTCACAATGAATATATCAAAAGTCTGGCGAAAGTTGGGTCAAATAATTGGTAAGTTAACTTTATTCGTTTAGATAAAAATATAAGGTAAAAAATGGAAAATTGTATTATCGTCACTGGCGGTGCGGGTTTTATTGGCAGTAACTTTGTTAATCTATGGATTAAGCTGGGTTTAGGCCAAGTGGTCAATTTAGATAAACTCACCTACGCCGGTAACTTGGAAAACTTGGCCGATATTCAAGATAACCACGGCCATATTTTTGTGCACGCCGATATTGGTGACCGCACAGTACTCAACCATTTGTTGGGCAAATACCAGCCGCGCGCCGTGGTTAACTTTGCTGCCGAAAGCCATGTAGACCGTTCTATTCACTCACCGGGTGAGTTTATTCAAACCAATGTAGTGGGCACCTTTAACTTGCTAGAAGAAGTGCGTGCTTATTGGAGCGCTTTGCCCACTGAGGATAAAGCCAACTTTAGATTTTTACACGTGTCGACCGATGAAGTGTATGGCTCATTAAGTGCAGAAGACCCTGCGTTTAAAGAGACCGATACCTATGAGCCAAATAGCCCATACTCAGCCTCTAAAGCGGCGTCTGACCATTTAGTGCGCGCCTATCATCACACCTATGGCTTGCCAACATTAACCACTAATTGCTCAAATAATTACGGCCCGTATCACTTTCCAGAGAAGCTGATTCCATTGGTGATCCATAATGCCTTAAACCGTAAACCTTTGCCGATTTACGGCAACGGTCAGCAAATTCGTGATTGGCTGTATGTGGGCGATCATTGCGCAGCGATTCGTCGCGTTTTAGAAGCTGGAAAAGTAGGTGAGGTATACAATATTGGCGGCTGGAACGAAAAAGCCAATATCGAAGTAGTGCACACTTTGTGTGATATTTTAGACAAAGAGAAGCCAAAACAATCAGGTAGCTATCGTGATCAAATTACCTTTGTGCAAGATAGACCAGGGCATGATGTACGCTACGCGATTGATGCTAGCAAAATAGAACGTGAATTAGGTTGGAAGCCAGCAGAAACTTTTGAAACAGGCATACAAAAAACGGTGACATGGTATCTGACGCATCAAGATTGGGTGAATAACGTGACCAGTGGCGAATATAAAAATTGGGTAAGCACTAATTACAAAGAACGTGGCGAGGAATTGGCTTAATGAGCACACAAATTATTACCAGTAAAAGTAAGGCCGTGAAAGGCATTGTGTTGGCAGGGGGTTCAGGTACTCGCTTGTATCCTGTGACGCAGGTGGTATCTAAGCAGTTATTGCCTGTTTACGATAAGCCAATGATCTACTATCCATTATCTGCGCTGATGTTGGCAGGTATTCGTGAGGTGCTCATTATCTCTACTCCGCAAGATACGCCACGTTTTAAAGAGCTACTTGGTGACGGCACACAGTGGGGCATGGATATTCAATATGCCGTGCAACCATCGCCAGATGGCCTTGCGCAAGCGTTTATCATCGGTGAGCAATTTATTGGCGAAGATAATTGTGCGTTGGTGCTTGGCGACAATATTTTTTACGGCCACGAACTTGCGCAGATGGGGCAAAATGCGGCGCGGCGTGAAAATGGTGCAACGGTATTTGCCTACCCGGTAAAAGACCCAGAGCGCTATGGTGTAGTCGAGTTTAATAAAGAAGGCCAAGCAGTAAGCTTAGAAGAAAAACCAGCTAAGCCCAAATCACGTTACGCAGTAACGGGCTTGTATTTTTATGACAACCGCGTGGTAGAAATTGCAAAAAATATGAAGCCCTCTGCGCGTGGTGAGTTGGAAATTACCGATGTGAATCGCCAGTATTTAGAATGGGGCGATTTGCAGGTAGAAGTAATGGGGCGAGGCATGGCTTGGCTAGATACCGGCACGCATGAATCATTGCTTGAAGCCAGCTTGTTTATTGAAACCATCGAAAAGCGCCAAGGTTTAAAAATTGCCTGTCCAGAAGAAATTGCCTATCGCATGGGCTTTATTGGCGCAGAACAACTTGAAGTGATGGCCAATAAGTATGCTAAAAATGGTTATGGCCAATATCTAAAACAGTTACTTACAGAACATCAGGTATTTTAAAGTGAATATCATTAAAACAAATATTCCTGATGTAATTATTTTTGAACCCAAAGTGTATGGCGATGATAGAGGCTTTTTTTTTGAGAGCTTTAACCAGCAAAAATTTTATGAAGCAACTAAGTTGCACGTTAATTTTGTGCAAGACAACCATTCTAAGTCGTCTAAAAACGTACTTAGAGGTATGCATTATCAAATCGAGCAATCACAAGGGAAGTTGGTGAGAGTTACACAAGGCGAAGTGTTTGATGTGGCAGTCGATTTGCGCAAGTCATCATCTACTTTTGGTCAGTGGGCTGGCACGCACTTATCTGCAGAAAATAAGCGCCAAATGTGGGTGCCACCAGGGTTTGCACATGGCTTTTTAGTGTTGTCTGATACAGCTGAGTTCTTATATAAAACCACTGAATTTTATGCGCCACAGCATGAATGCAGTCTTAGATGGGACGACCCTACAGTAGCTATAGAATGGCCCTTACAAGGCACACCTATTTTATCTACAAAAGATGCGTTGGGACTTACATTGCAGGCTACAAAAACCTTTGATTAATAATAATTTGCAAGTGAAAAAAATCTTACTAACAGGTGTGAACGGGCAAGTTGGGCATGCACTTTCCACCAAACTGATACAGCATAATGTAATTGCACTGACCCGTGCGCAATTAGACTTAACAAAATTGGATGATATTAGGCGCGTTGTCGGTGAAATCAAGCCAGATATTATTATTAACCCAGCGGGTTATACTTCGGTAGACCAAGCTGAATCAGAGCCTGAGCTAAGTTACGCAGTCAATGCAACCGCAGTGAGGGTGCTGGCAGAAGAAGCTGCCAAAATTAATGCGGGCTTGATCCATTTTTCGACAGATTATGTTTTTGCTGGAGACAAACAAAGTGCTTATGTTGAAGATGATCTTGTTGACCCAATAAATGTCTATGGAAAGAGTAAGTTAGCTGGAGAGCAAGCAATACAAAGCGTAGGTTTCCCACATATCATTTTGCGTTCTAGCTGGATATATAGTAGCTATGGCAATAATTTTTTTAAAACGATATTACGTTTAGCGCAAACACAAGAAAGTATGCAGATTGTGGCTGACCAGCATGGCGCGCCTAGCAGTAGCCAGTGTATTGCAGATGGGGTCGTGCAACTACTTAACAATTGGCAAACAAACCAACAGGCGCAATCTGGCGTTTTTCACTTTACCAATATTGGTGAAACAACTTGGCACGGCTTTGCGTGCGAAATAATAAACAAATATAATAGCTTACAAGCTCAACGGCATTGGCCAGCACTTAAAACAAAACTGGAAAATATTATTGCTGTTACTTCAGCAGATTTTCCACGTGCAGCACATCGCCCGACCAACTCTAGATTAGATAATCACAAAATAAAACAACAATTTAATATTGAACTGCCCAGTTGGCAGCAAGGCTTGCAGCAGGTGATGCAAACCCTTACCTTTTAAACGCTTTTTCTTTAAATCAGTGATCTGCAGGCCAATATCCATGCGGTCTACAGGCTAGGCAGTTCTAGGTGAAAGGGTTATATTTTAGCCGAACTGAGCATTATGCGAGTGCATCTGCCCAACTGTTTGGCGTCTCGTAAAGGCGCACGCGTTCCAACGTTAAGTGGTTACCGTAAGTATCTTTATATTGGCTTTTTAAAATTTTGAACGCTTCAGCTGCCATATTTTCTGCAGTAGGTACGTTGGGAAATATGACTGTTTTGTGGCTAGGCAGCGAGTTTAGAAAGTCTAAAATCACTTTATCTTCTTTAAATACTAAAAATGCGTGATCCCATACATCTACTACACTTTCACGCGCAATTTTTTTAACGTCAGAAAAATCCATTACCATGCCGTTTTCTGACACATCAGAAGCACTAATGATGTCGCCAGATAGCGTAATTTCCAGCGCATAGCGATGACCGTGCAAATTTCGGCATTGGCTTTTGTGGTTCGGAATGCGATGTCCAGCATCAAACTCTAAACGGGTGGTAATTTGCATAAAATACTGGGTATTCGAATTTATAAAACCCTATTATAGCAGGTGCTTAACGGCGCTTTTTCTCCCATGCCACAAATTCATCAAAAGGCATCGGTTTGGCAAAATAGTAACCTTGGCATTTGTGTATCTTCATTTTATGGATTAAGTCCAAGCACTTTTGATCTTCAACGCCCTCGGCAATGACTTCCTTGCCTAGGCTGTTGGCCAGCGCAGCAATTGATTTTACAATTTCATAATCGTTTTTAGAGTGGGTGATGTCACGCACAAAAGATTGGTCAATTTTAATAATATCAATTGGTATATTGCGCAGCCTAGACAATGAAGAGAATCCAGTACCAAAGTCATCTAGGGCCAGTTTGAAACCATTTTTTGCCAGCTCTTCAATGATGCTATTAGTGGTTTCATTCAGCTCCAGCACCCCATTTTCAGTGACCTCTAACACTAAGTCATTTGGGCTTATTTTCCATAATGCGGCTGACTGCAATAACATGTGCGGCAATTCAAAATCATATAAATCTTCGGCACGTAGATTAATGGTCAGGTAAAGTTTTAATTGATGCTCATATTTAAGTTCGGCAGCAAAACGACAAGCCGAGTTGATTAGCCAGCGGGTAAATAATTGGCCCCTACCTACCTTATTTAGAATTTCAACGATTAATCCAGGATAAATACTAAATTTAGATTGTTCTGCGACACGTAATAGCAACTCTGCACCTACGCACTTTGCGTCTTTTAAATTCACTACCGGCTGAAGAAACAAGGTTAAACCATCGTTAGAAAAAGTCTCTAACACTTTGTTTTCTAGTTCGTTTTGCTCGCTTAGTTGCGCTTTTAATGCATCTGAATAAACCAAAAATGACTGTTGCGTATTGAGTGCGCTTTCAAGCGCCAGTCTTGCACTGGCCAATAAATCTTCTGATTGAACATCTGGTTTTAAAGCATAAGCACAGCCTATGTATGGGGTTGCTAAAACAGACAGATTCTCTACATTGAGCATCTGCTCGAAAGCGCGCTGCAACTTGGCTGCTAATAGGTTTACTTTAATCTCACTACCAAAATTGGCTAACAAAACATCGAACTGCAGATTGCCATTCGCGTGAATTTGACTTTCTGAAGGCATGTTAGTTTGTAATAATTCTGCAATAGTTTTATTCAAGCTGGCGGTAGCTGAAATAGAAAAAATAGGATTATTTTTTGATAGTTGAAGTTGAATTGAAAATATGCCGACGTATTGATTGATTTGCGTGATAGAAACGGCTCTCTCAATGTTGGAAAGAATTTGGTTCGCATTCGGCAGTTGCGTATCTGCATCGTAATTGAGCAAATAGTTCAATACTAGGTCTTGCTGCTGCAAGCTGGTTTCTGCCAGTAAGTCTAGTATGAAACAGTGGAACTTAGCTGTACTAGAAATTGTAAATGATTTTATTTGAAAACATCTAAGTGCGTTAATTACTTCTTGCAGGCTGGCGCCCTGCTGCAGGGCGTCCAGCCAGATAAAGATGAGTTGGTTAATATTTTGGGTGAATGCGCTGACAGAATCGCTGGGCTGCCATGTCTTTAGCTTGGCTTGCAGCTTGCTTAAGATTGGGTTTTCTTCTAGCGTACTTAGTTGTGTAGCATTAACAGTGAGTTTGGAGAATACACGTAGTGGCTCAAGCTGATAATTGGTGAGTTTGTTTAAAATTAGTGCTTCACTTATTTCTATTACCTTATTCTTAGCTACAAGCGAGCTTGGCGTAATCATCACAAAGATGTCTAAATATAAAAATCGTTTGGATTTAAGCCAAAACTATCTGGTGGTAGGCTTTTTACAATAGCATAGGTTTCACCATTGGGTGCAGTGGGGCTGTTGAGCAAGTTGAGTATAACAGGTGCTTGATAACGTTGCTTATTCGGGTCTAATAGCAGCATCAGTCTAGGGAGTAGCCTTCTTACTTGGTTTTGCTGAATCACTACACCTACCTCACCTGTGTTCAGTTCTACCAAAGAGCTCACAGGGTACATACCCATAAATTGCACTAATTGGTCGACTAATTCCGTACTAAATTGTTTGCCACTAAGTTGGTGAATTTTCTCAAGCGCTTCTTGGTGAAAAACACCTTTAGCGTAACACTTATGGCTGGTAATGGCGCAGTAAGTATCAATCAAGCCAGCCATTTGTGACAATAAACCAAGCTGAGTACCTTTAGTCGCATAAGGGTAGCCGCTACCATCCACACGCTCATGGTGCTGCGCCACTAGAAAAATCACCGTGTTGGGAATGTCAGGCGTAGTCTCAAGTATCTTAAGGCTTTCGTCCACATGTTTTTTAACATATTCAAATTCTTCGTGCGATAGCTTATCTTCTTTCAGTAGTACATCCGAAGATAATTTAACCTTGCCTACATCCTGTAACAAACCTGCCAAGCCAATTTCTTTAATTTGTGTTTTAGAAAGAGCTAAAAAATTGCCAAATGCCATTAAGGTAATAGATACATTCAGAGCGTGGCTGTATGAGTAATCATCAGCTTTTTTAAGCTTGGCCAGCCACAGCAGGGCATCTGGCGAGCGACCAATGCTATCCACCATGCTGTCCAAAATTCCGCTGACGGCAGATAAATCAAGATGTTGCTCGTTGGCTATTGCTTCAAATATTTCGCGGGTGGCAATTTGTGATTGCTCGTATATGGGGTAAATCTCGGCGATTTCTCTTTCAACAGGCAATTCTTCTTCATAAATAATCACACGATAGCCATCTTCAGTTGGCTGAGTCGTTTTTTTATCTGTTGAAAGGCGGTCGCTATTGGATTTAAGCTTGTTGCGTTTAAATAAGCCACCAATGAACCCTCCAACATCCGCAGTCAATTGCTGCGTAATGGAAAGCGGATTAGCCTTTTGTTGCTGGGCAGAATCTGGCAAGGCCGCTTGAGTGGCTGTATTGGCACCATACTTGACATTGTACATAGCACCATCTTGGTTCTTACTTTCTAAATTTTGCGGGGCTTGGTAATTTTTTAAGTCGCGTAAAATATCAACAAATGAAGTTTTTTCATGGAGCTTGTGTTGTGTTGATGTGCTGACTTTGACTGTATCAGGGTTTTGAATGCGGAATACTGAGCCCTCACGCTTAATCGCCACATTTGGTTTCGCTACAGTAGAAAAATGGTCACCAATAGATCTAGAACGGTCAATATAGACAAACTTACAGAGGGTTTGCATGGTGTCTAGATCGTTTTGATTGTCCAGCAAAAATCCTTGCAACATAAATGGCGTACCTCCCCATGGCCTATCTAACTCGGTGACATACATGCCGAGGGTGAGCCTTTCAACGCCTATCTGTTCTTTTTTTATGTCGTCCATTGCTTATTTATTTAAATACGCAAGTTTCAATATGCCAGTTTTAATATGCAAGACTAATAATATGCGCCAAAGCGCTTTCAGTTAGCGATGGTAAATGATAACCACCCTCAAGTGAAGAGATGATGCGTCCTGAGCAGCAATTATTTGCAGTTTCTTTAATAAATTCTGTTATCCAAGCATAATCTTTCGTAGTGAGTGCTAAATCCGCCAAGGGGTCGTTAACATGTGCGTCAAAGCCTGCAGAGATGTAAATGATTTCTGGATTAAAAGTGGCTAATGCGGGTTTAATTTCTGCTTCAAACACTTTTTTGAAGTCGTTACCATTGGATTTGGCGGGCAAGGGCAGGTTAATCATATTGCTAGAACGACTTTCTGCGCCACGATGCGGGTAAAACGGATGCTGAAAAGTAGAACATAGCATCACGTTTGGATTGTCTTTAAAAATGTCTTCAGTGCCATCACCGTGGTGCACATCAAAATCTATAATTGCCACCCGTTTAATATTGTGTTGGGCTATAGCATGCGCCACGCCTACGGCAATGTGGTTGAAAATACAAAAGCCTGCACTATTAGAGCGCCCTGCATGATGCCCAGGCGGACGCACACAGCAAAATGCATTATTAACTTTGCCAGATAAAACTAAATCTGTGGCTAAAATAACTGCACCACTAGCATGTAAGGTGGCTGATAAACTCATCGGGCCCATTGCGGTATCTCCGTCTAGCCTGACTAATCCTGCCTTGGGTGCAATAGTAAAAATTTCATCAATATATTCTTTGCTGTGAGCGCGTGCTAGTTGCGCTTTGCTAGCGGCTGGCGCATCGTAAAACTGGAGCTTTTGTTTTATATTACTCGTCATTACCGCATTATTAATGGCGGTAATGCGCGCAGGAGATTCTGGATGGTTGCCATCCATCACATGCAACAGCGTATCTGGGTGAGAAATAAACGCAGTTTTGCTCATATTTAATCAGTGTTGGTAACTCAACTCTTGAGATAGTGCTTGATAAAGCGCTAATCTGGTAGCGCTAATTTTTCCAGAGTTAGTTGCCAGTGTCACTGCGCAATCAGGTTCATGCGTATGCTTGCAATTGTTAAATCGGCATTTCCCTAAATAAGGTCTAAATTCAATGTGCGCCAACTCTAGATCGGTTTGTGATAAATGATTTAAACCAAATTCTTGTAAGCCAGGCGAATCTATTAGGCTTGAATTGTCGTTAAAATCAAGCGCATTTAGATGATACAAATGCGCGGCAGTGGTCGTGTGTTTTCCGCTGTCCAACGCTTCGCTCATTACTTGTGTTCGCACGTTTTGGTCGGGCAGCAGGGCATTAATAATGGTGGATTTACCCATGCCGGATTGGCCAACCAACACACTTTGATGACCTTTTAGATATGGCCAAAGTGTTTTAATGTCTTGCTTGGCCGATAAATGTAGCACTTGATAACCCAAGTCTTGGTACAACGCCAACTTGGTTTTAGCATCCGAAGCATCTGCTAAGTCGCACTTATTTAACACAATCAGTGGGTTAATATTGGCGGCTTCAGCGGCCACCAAGCAACGATTTAACAAAGCTTCATAAAAGCTGGGTTGGGTAGCCAACACTATAATTACTTGCGTGACATTGGTAGCAATGATTTTGCTCTTTATTGTGCTACTGCGATATAGGATTGTCTTGCGTTCTAGGCACTTCTCTACAACGCCTTCCGCTTTGTCTGTCAGCTGAATGATGACATTATCACCACAGGCAAGATCGGTTTTTTTCCCGCGTGTAACACAGCTGATGAGGCTTCTATCTGCTAGCTCAACTTGGTAACGCTTACCATAAGCCGCTACAACTAAACCTTGCATGTTAAGTTTTGCATGTATGTTTTTTATTTTTCAAATTTATAATAGGTTTGGTTGAGGTGTGCAGCCACGTTAAGCTCTTCATCTTCAAACCATTTTAGCCCAAGATTCGTATTGCAGTTACGCACTTGTGTGATTAAACCTTTCGCGTTGGTAACTTTAGCAAAGTCACGCGTGTAAATAGCTGAGCCATCGCCGCCGTAGCTACTGGCATGGCAAGCAATACAATTTTTTTCGTGCAGGGCTTTGCCAGCAGGCAGATCTGCCTTAGCAAATAGCTCATTTGCGCCGGCATTTAAAGCAACAAAACCAAGTAGAAAAACAATTAATTTATTCATGTTTTTTGCTCCAATAACGCTAGCTAGCGCATCACTATTTTGCCATGTAGCTGTTTAATTTAGCAATTCGCATGCTAGCTGGTGGGTGCGAATCGTAAAATGCCGAATGTAGTGGGTCTGGTGTGAGGGTGGAGGCATTATCGCGATATAGCTTAACCAAGGCATCCACTAGGTGTTTTGCGTCGGCGTGTTTGGCGGCGTAGTCATCGGCTTCAAATTCATTTTTGCGCGAATAGCTGGCCATAATTGGGCGCAAAATAAACAGAAACACGGGTGAGACTAATAAAAACAGCATCAAGGCCATGTAGTTGCTAGGGGAGGTGACACCTAAGCCATTGTAAAACCAAGCTTGATTGGTTAACCAGCCAAGTAGAGCTAATCCCAAAAAGCTCACAAAAAACATCATGGCTATGCGTTTGATTACATGGTGATGTTTAAAGTGACCAAGCTCATGTGCGAGCACTGCTTCAATTTCTTCAGTATTTAGGCGGCTCAACAAAGTATCAAAAAATACCACACGCTTGCTACTACCGAAGCCAGTAAAATAGGCGTTACCATGGCTGCTGCGTGCAGAGCCGTCCATCACGAACAAACCTTGCGATTTAAAGCCACATTTGATTAATAGCGCTTCTACGCGCGATTTTAGGGTTTCATCTGCCAAAGGCGTAAATTTATTAAATAGCGGTGCGATAAATGTGGGATAAACCGCAAGCATGATGATGTTGAATAAGCTCCACACTACCCATAGATAGAACCACCAATATTCGCCCGCACCCTGCATTAGCCAAAGTGCAGCAAATAAAATGGGCGCACCTAGCGCTATACCCACAATGCTATGCTTAAGTAAATCACTAAAAAACATCTTTGGTGTCATTTTGTTAAAGCCAAATCTTTCGTCCACATTGAATGTTTTGTAATATTCAAACGGGATATCGATTAAAGCGCTCACCAGCATAGCGCTACAAATGACCAAAGCGCCACGTATCATTTCCGAGTTTGGTAATGCAGTCCTCCAAGCATCATCCAACCATTGCAAGCCACCACCAACAGTAAAAGCCAATAGCAACAGGGCTTGCACGATAATTTCTGTCAGCGCTATTTTAGTTTTTGCAGAAGAGTAATCAGCGGCTTTTTGGTGTGCTTCTAACGAAATATCAGCCGAAAATGCACTGGGGACTTGCCCACGGTTCGCCTGCACATACGCTACTTGGCGCGAGCCCAGCCAAAGTCTTGTCAGCGTGGTGGCGGTAAGT
Source organism: Methylophilaceae bacterium (assembly GCA_011391175.1). GTDB lineage: Bacteria > Pseudomonadota > Gammaproteobacteria > Burkholderiales > Methylophilaceae > Methylotenera_A. The sequence continues at coordinate 22,707 of JAABQZ010000018.1, forward strand.
AAACCAATAAAAACCAAAGTGAGTGTTGATGCCATGTTGCCTCTAAGTAATAAGTCAAATATACGTTAAACTAATGCTATTCTGAAGCAATTAGCCAGTTTTGGTTCACAGGCATTGCTGTAACCCTCTATTTTAATGGAAATCATGATGCAAGCAGCAAATAATAACCCAGCTGAAACAAATAAAACTGAAGTATCTAATAAGTCTAGCGATAATTTAATCTGGCTGGATATGGAAATGAGCGGGTTACTGCCAGACAGTGACCGTATTTTAGAACTGGCCGCGGTAGTGACTGATGCTGAGCTGAATGTGTTAGGTGAGTCGCCCGTCTTGGTGATTCACCAAAGTGATGCAGTTCTAGATGGCATGGATGCCTGGAATAAAGGTACGCATGGTCGAAGTGGTTTAATCGACAAAGTAAAAGCTTCTACTTTAGACGAAGCTACGGCAACCGAGCAAATGATTGCGTTTTTGAAGCAATACGTGCCTATAGGAAAATCGCCCATGTGTGGCAACTCTATTTGCCAAGACAGGCGCTTTATGGCGCGCTACATGCCTGACTTAGAAGCATATTTTCATTACCGCAACTTAGATGTCAGCGTGTTTAAAGAGCTGGCAAGGCGCTGGAAGCCGACGATTTACTCAGGCTTTAAAAAAGCCAGTCGTCATGAGGCGTTGGCCGATATTTACGAGTCGATAGATGAGCTTAAGTATTACCGTGAACATTTTATTGTGAAATAAAACTCACTCGAGCAATTAGCATTAGGATAAAAAAAGGGGCACAACACATTTGGCGTTGCGCCCCCTAGGGAGGAGAAGTTAGCTTTGGAGAAGCTTAATTAATATTAAGCATCAAGCATGCCAACTATATATTTAGTTTTCTGCCAGCGTTTTCTCGTATAGCGCTAAATAATCTACCGCCCTAGAATTCCAGCTAATATTGGCTTGCATGCCATTTTTTTGAATTTGACGCCAAGTTTTTTTGTTTTTCCACACGTCGATAGCACGCTCAATAGTGACCAAAAGTGAGGTCGCACTGACATTTTTTACAACAAATCCAGTGGCTAAATTGTTTTTGAGTGATAGCTCATTGGTGTCACATACTGAGTCAGCTAATCCGCCTGTCAGCGAGACTATAGGCGGCGTGCCGTAAGCCAAGCCATAGAGTTGATTCAAGCCGCAAGGCTCAAAACGCGAGGGCATAATAAACATATCGCTACCCGCCATGATGTTGTGTGATAGATGCTCGTGGTAGCCCGTGTTCATACTTACTTGAGTAGGGTAACGTTCTGCAAGATCGTTAAAATGCGCCTCCAGTACTTTATCTCCACTACCTAAAATAGCAAACTGGCAACCATTCTTGATGAGTTTTGGCATAATTTCAGGTAATAAATCCAAGCCTTTTTGATGTGTCAACCTACTGACCACGCCCAACAATGGTGCATCTGCATTCATTTGAAGCCCCAGTTGCTGTTGCAAAGCACGCTTTACCGCTTTTTTGCCAGTGATACGCGCGTTACTGTAATTTTTGGGTAAATGTACATCAGTAGCAGGGTTCCATTCTTCTGTGTCTATGCCGTTTAAAATACCCGTCAATTCTTTGTTGCGCGTTTTCAATAAGCCTTGCAGGCCAAAGCCAAATTTTTCAGTTTGAATCTCATGTGCGTAGTTTGGGCTCACTGTGCTTAATTGATCTGCATAAAAAAGCCCTGCTTTTAAAAAAGAAAGCTGATCAAAATATTCAAAGCCGCTAATGTTAAAATGCTCTGCGGGCAGGCCAAGTTTTTCTACCCAACTGGCATCAAAACAGCCTTGAAATGCCAAATTGTGAATGCTAAAAATGGATTTAACATTCGAGCTATCGATCAGTTTCATGTAGGCAGGTACTAAACCAGTTTGCCAATCGTTACATTGAATTAAATCTGGTTGCCAATTTTGTAATGGGGAATGTTCACTACACAGCAAGCTCGCCACGCGCGACAGCACACCAAAACGCAGTGCATTGTCTGGCCAATCGACGCCGTGTTCGTCACTGTAAGGCCCTCCAGAGCGTTCGTAGAGAGCTGCATTTTTAATGGCGATGACTTCAATTTCACGTTCAATATTCTCATCAGGTATTTTGCCTACAATTAAGCTGCAGGCCTCACCTAGCACTTGAATGTTGGTAATTGTTTTAGTGTGCTTAAGTTTGGCTAACACGGCACTGTAAGCCGGCATCACTATTTTTATATCTATAGCGCCATCAGTCGATTCTAATTGGCTTAATGCCTTAGGCAATGCACCACTAACATCGGCAAGGCCGCCAGTTTTAATCAGTGGATAAGCTTCGGAGGTGGCAAATAAAACGTGCAAATTATTCTCGCTACAAATTAAATGGTATATTCACATTATAGTTTGTTTTTAACGATTAGAGAGACATTATGGCAGCAGGGCAGTGGCTAGCGGTGGGCGGTGGGGCAGCTTTAGGCGCATGGTTGCGCTGGGGTCTAGGCATGGCTTTTGGTGGCGCTGGTTTCGCCATGGGGACATTGCTTGCCAACTTAATTGGCGGATTTTTAATGGGTTGTGCGGTGGCATATTTTGCGAATACTTTAGCTCAAAATGAGCTACGCTTGTTTGTCATGACAGGCTTTTTGGGCGGTCTCACCACTTTCTCAGCATTTTCTGCAGAAGCATTTGGTTTTCTGCAAAAACAGCAATACGCTTGGGCCGCTGCGCATGTTTCTAGTCACGTTTTAGGCAGTTTGTTGATGACTGCATTAGGTTTTGCTCTCGTACATTATTTGCGTCAATAAGCACGAGGACAATTATCTGCCCTGTAAGCCAATACCCATAAGGCCCACAGAGCATGTCTTTTAATGGCTTGCTTTTATGCTGCCTCAGCCAATTCTAATTCTTCTGTTTCAAGTGCTACCTTGCAATTGGAGATATGTTGCACAAGACGCAATAAATTACAGGTGTAACCATACTCGTTATCGTACCAACCCACTACTTTTACAAATGTTGAGTCGAGCATAATGCCTGCGTCTGCATCAAAAACACTGCCAGCCGGCTCACCTCTAAAATCGGTAGAAACTACTTTTTCATCGGTATAAGCCAGCACGCCCTTGAGAGTGCTGTTGGCAGCAGTTTTCATGGCGGCGCAGATTGCCTCATAACTGGTTTCTTGAATCAACTCAACGGTTAAATCTACCACTGAAACATCGGCAGTTGGCACACGAAAGGCCATACCTGTGAGCTTTTTATTAAGCGAAGGAATCACTTTCCCTACTGCTTTAGCCGCACCAGTGCTAGAAGGGATGATGTTTTCAAATACGCCGCGGCCACCACGCCAATCTTTTTTACTTGGGCTATCCACAGTTTTTTGTGAGGCGGTTGCTGCGTGTATTGTTGTCATCAAGCCACGCTTAATGCCAAAATTATCGTTTAGCACCTTAACTAGAGGCGCTAAAGCATTTGTAGTGCACGATGCAGCCGACACAATCGGCTCACCTTTGTAATCAAGGTGATTGACGCCATACACAAACATTGGCGTGTCGTCTTTGCCAGGGGCAGATTGCACCACATTTTTTGCGCCTTGCTGAATATGCGCTAAACAGGTCTCTTGGGTGAGGAAAACGCCCGTGCATTCCACCACTACATCCACGCCAGCGGCCGCCCAATCAATTTCAGCAGGATAGCTTTTTGATGAAAGGTGGATTTTTCTGCCATCCACATACAAGCTTTCGCCCTCAAAGTGGGCATCAAACTTAAATCTGCCATGTACTGAGTCATACTGCAACATGTAGAGCATGTAGTCTGGGTCTTCTAAACCGTTAATCGCAACCACTTCAATATCTGCAAATTCAGCGTTGTCTAGTGCGGCTCTCAGCACCATTCGACCGATGCGACCGAACCCGTTTATACCCACTTTAATCGTCATTTTTACCTCCCAAGCAACACGCTTAGAAAGATAATAAGCAAGTTTGATGCTAGTTTTATTACAACGATCTCAAAAGACCGTTTTTTATTGGTTAAAGAAATTAATAGAACAAAGGCCCCGGATTATACAGAAGCAATCGATTTAGAACTAGGCGAGTAATTGTTTTAATTAGATAAAACAATTATGGCGTTCGGCGATATTAGATAGGTGGCTGAAGCGGTTGTAAATGCAACCGAGTAGTTTTAGTAGCAAGCGGCTATATTGTTAAGCGGACAGGCCAGTAGAAACCCAGTTTTGAATGAGTACTTGAAATTGGTCAATCGGTAATGGGTGGCTAAACAAATAACCTTGAAATGATGGGCAATCGTACTGTCTTAGCATGTTTAGCTGAACCTCAGTTTCCACGCCCTCTGCAATGACATTCAGGCCAAGAATATTGCCCATGGCGATGATGGTTTTGACGATAATCGCGTCACTGGGGTTGGTCGCAATATCACTAACGAAACTCTTGTCTATCTTGAGTTGTTGGATGGGTAAACGCTTGAGGGAGGCCAGCGATGAATAGCCAGTGCCAAAGTCGTCCATAGCGAAACGTACGCCAGCCGCTCTTAATATCTGCATTTTTTCGATGGTTTCAGGGACATCCTCAACCACCATGCTTTCGGTCATTTCTATTTTGAGTTTAGTCGGATTCGCTTTGGTTTGTTTCAGAGCCGCAATAACTTGATCAACAAAGTCGGGCTGTTTAAATTGATATGAGCTAACGTTTACAGCTAGTAGCAAGTGTTTTGTCTTCGGGTCAGATTCCCAGATTTTGAGTTGTTTGCAGGCAGTTTCTAGCACGTATTTGCCTATCGGCAAGATGAGCCCAGATTCTTCGGCAAGTGGGATAAAGGCAGCTGGCGGGATTTGATCTTTTTCTGGATGCTGCCAGCGTAGTAAGGCTTCTGCACCAAAAATCTGGTTCTGACCATCGACCTGTATTTGATAGTGGAGGCTAAATTGTTGCTCTGCTAAAGCTTTACGCAAATCGCTTTGCAAGGTAAAACGTGTCTCTAGTGCCTCCTGCATAGAGGGATTAAAAAAATGCAATCGATTACGCCCAGCATGTTTAGATTGATACATAGCCGTGTCTGCATGTCTGAGCAGATTATCCACAGTGATAGTGTTGCCATAGAACGTGCTAATACCGATGCTGGCGGTACTGTGGTATTCATAGCCGTTAAGCATGTACGGCATACTGATAGTCTCGAGAATCTTTTCTCCTAACACCTTGGCTTGTAAAGCAGATTTTTCGGGATCCTCGTCTAAGTCTGTCAGCATGACGATAAACTCGTCTCCGCCAAGTCGCGCTACCGTATCGCCCTTACGTATAGGGCCTTGTAATCTGTGCGCAACCTCAGATAGCATTAAGTCACCGACGTCGTGACCTTTGCTGTCATTTAATGTTTTGAAATGATCTAAGTCGATAAACAGTACTGCACCATGGCGATGCGTCCTAGCGCTGGCAGAGAGCGCTTGTTGTAAGCGGTCTACTAATAGGCGTCGATTTGGCAATTGGGTCAGAGGGTCATGAAAAGCAACATGGCTGATTTCGTCTTCATATTCCTTGCGCTCTATTGCCAGTTGAGCCAATTGCGCATAACGCTCAATCAAGGCAAGCTCCGCTACAGATGGTGTTGCTGGATACCTATGGTAAATAGCAAAAGTACCCATCACATGGTTTTCATGGTTTTTGATAGGTTGCGACCAGCAGGCCCGAATATCCCCTAGACGTACCAGATCCTGATAGGGTGCCCAGTAGGGATGTTGTTGCACATCTTCCACTACCACGCGTTGGCCGCTATAAGCGGCTGCGCCACATGAGCCTGCATTTTCGCCTATTACTAAGCCATCCAACGCTTTGTTATAGGCCTCTGGCATACTGGATGCTGCGCCATGTCTTAGGTGTTTGCCGTCTTCATCAAGTAATAGAATTGTACATATCATCTCCGGATGCAGCGCCTCAGCCTGCCGTGTTAAATCTTCTAGCACAGAGTGTAAAGGCGTAGCTGAATTGATTTGCTTGAGAATATCGCGGTCCATTTCCAGCTCTTTAGTGCGACTGTTTAACTCATGGATTACAAGTGCATTTGCACGCTCTATCCGCCGTTCAAGAAAACTGGCAATCCAACCACCAGTGAACAGAAAAAATACAATGCCTGCGATAACGAAAGATAGCAGTGTTGGCTCTATGCTAGCACCTATAACGGTGCACACGCTACCAGGCGCAAAATCTGCCGCCGCCATGCCAGTGTAGTGCATACCTGCAATGGCGAACCCCAT
>JAABQZ010000019.1 GCA_011391175.1 Methylophilaceae bacterium
CAACCACATCTAACTTTAACGAGCTAGGTCTTAGCGAATCCATTCTGCGGGCCATAAGCGACGCAGGTTACACCACACCAACCCCTATTCAGTCCAAAGCCATTCCGCAAGTTTTAAGTGGTGGTGATTTACTGGCTGGCGCGCAAACAGGCACTGGCAAAACCGCAGGTTTTACCCTGCCGATTTTGCATATTCTTAGCCAAAAAGCGCGCAACGCAGATGCAATTAAAAGTCGCCCGCGTTGCTTGATGCTGACTCCAACGCGCGAACTGGCAGCGCAGATTGAGGAATCTGTTAAAACGTATGGCAAATATTTGCCACTTACTTCTACCGTAATTTTTGGTGGCGTAAATGCCAACCCGCAAATTGCACGCTTAAAAAAACCGTTGGATATTCTAGTCGCCACCCCTGGCCGCTTGCTAGACCATGCCAACCAAAAGAATGTTGACCTAAGCGGCGTTGAGATTTTGGTACTGGACGAAGCCGATAGAATGTTGGATATGGGCTTTATCCGCGATATTAAAAAAATACTCGCCATGCTGCCCAAGCAACGCCAAAACTTATTGTTTTCTGCCACTTTCTCTGATGAAATTAAGGCATTAGCCGATGGCCTACTACACAATCCTGGTTTTGTAGAGGTCGCGCGTCGCAACACAGCCAGCGAACTAGTTGAGCAAACCGTGCATATGGTGGCACAAAGCCATAAACGCGAGTTAATGAGCTACCTGATTAAACAAAATGACTGGCAACAAGTACTGATATTTACCCGCACTAAGCACGGCGCCAACAGGCTTGCTGAAAAATTGATTAAAGACGGCATTGAAGCCGCAGCGATTCACGGCAACAAAAGCCAAGGCGCACGTACCAAAGCGTTGGCAGGCTTTAAGGCAGGTGAAGTGCGCGTGCTGGTGGCCACTGACATTGCCGCGCGTGGTTTAGATATTGACCAATTGCCGCAAGTAGTGAATTTTGAATTGCCGAATGTGCCAGAAGATTATGTGCACCGCATTGGTAGAACTGGCCGCGCAGGTAGCAGCGGCGCAGCGGTTTCATTGGTAGACCGTGAAGAAGTGAAGCTACTGAAAGACATTGAAAAACTGATTAAGCGTGAGATACCAAAAGTACAAGTAGAAGGTTTTACCCCTTCTGACAAACCTGAACCTGAAGCGCCACGCTCAACCCAACCGCATGGCAGACCACCACGCGGACACGGGCAAGGCCAGCAGCAACGTGCCAATAACGGTTCTAGGCAAGTCGCTAACAATAGCGGTCAAAACCGTAACCAAAACAATGCACAAAAACAAAATTCATCAGAACGAAATACTGGCCAACATATGTCAGAGGCCGCGCGCCACCAAGCAATGCCGCAAACACCTTTGTTTGCCCCAAAACCTCAACCGCGCAACCCGAATGCTAGAACTACAAACCCTAGAAACTCCAGTCAAGGATTTGGCACTAACCCTAACAGCACACATAGAAGCGGTGGTAGAGGTAGGTAGATGAAAGTTTGGGTAGATGCTGATGCTTGCCCAGTCGTCATAAAAGAGATTTTATTCCGCTCGGCAGAACGCACAAAAATCACCACCACTTTGGTGGCAAACCAATTTCTACGCACGCCAGCATCGCCCTACATTAAAACAATTACTGTGGCGAGCGGGTTTGATGTAGCCGATAGTAGAATTGTGCATGAATGTGAAATGGGTGATTTAGTCATTACCGCAGATATTCCGCTGGCTGCCTTAGTGGTAACGAAAGGCGCCCATGCGCTTAACCCGCGTGGTGAGCTTTATACCGAAGCCAATATTAAAGAACGCCTTGCTATGCGCAATTTAATGGATGAGTTGCGTGGCAATGGCATAGAGATTGGTGGCCCTGCAGTATTTAATCTGAACGACAGGCAAGTGTTTGCCGCGGCATTAGATAAATTTATTGCCAAAGCAATTAAAACGCTATAAATAGCAATAGCATTTAGCCAAATTACAAAAATAGTTTAAAATTCTATCCAATTATTTTTATACAAATTTCAGCCTTAAGGATGCAGTATGCAAATTGCAATGAACACCGTTGTCACCATGACTTATCAACTTAAAAATAGCGATGGTGAAGTGCTTGAATCCAGCAACGAGCCTGTCGCTTACTTACACGGTGGCTACGATAATATCTTCCCAAAAGTAGAAGAAGCCATGCATGGCAAAAACGTAGGTGATGTGGTGACTGTAGATTTGCAGCCAGCCGATGCGTTTGGCGAGTTTGACGAAGAGTTAGTACAAATTGAGCCTGCAAGTGCCTTCCCAGCGGCAGATTTAAAAGTGGGCATGCAGTTTGAGGGCGAGGACGAAACGGGCGAAGTGATTTTATACACCGTGACCGAAATTGCCAATGATAAAGTAGTGGTAGATGGTAACCACCCTTGGGCGGGCGAACGTGTGGTATTTACTGCCACAGTAACTGATGTACGCAAAGCCATTCCGGAAGAAATATCCCACCAGCACGTGCACGGCGCTGGCGGACATCACCACTAACTCTAATCTTTAACTTAAGCCTTTAAGTTTATACAGCAACTCTAACGCCTGCTTAGGCGTTAGATCATCTGGCTGTATCGTTTCTAACTCGGCAATGACAGGATGCAGTTCAACTGGCTCAGGCTCCGCTTTAGCTGCAAACATATCTGGCTGATTGTGATTAGACGTTAATTGGTTATTCTCTAGTTGCGTGAGTTTACGTTTGGCAGCAGCAACCACACTTTTGGGAATTCCCGCTAATTGCGCCACTTGAATGCCATAACTCATGTGGGCGGCGCCCGCTTCCACTTTGTGCAAGAACACAATCTTATTGCCATGCTCTACTGCATCTAAATGCACGTTGGCAGCGTGCTTAAATTCATCCACAATACGCGTCAACTCAAAATAGTGTGTAGCAAACAAAGTAAAACTTTTATTTTTTTCTAGCAGCTGTTTGGCGACAGCCCACGCTAAACTCAAGCCATCGAATGTTGAAGTACCGCGACCAATTTCATCAAGCAACACCAAGCTTTTATCGGTTGCGTTGTGCAAAATATTAGCGGTTTCGGTCATCTCAACCATAAAGGTACTGCGCCCACCTGCCAAGTCGTCCGATGCGCCAATTCTGGTGAAGATACGATCAATTTCACCGATTTTAACGACATTTGCTGGCACAAAGGCACCACAATGCGCCAACAAGACTATTAACGCCACTTGCCGCATAAAAGTCGATTTTCCGCCCATATTCGGGCCAGTAATCAGTAGCAATTGGCGATATGGATTCATTTCAACATCATTCGCCACAAATGGTTGCGAGATGCTTTCTACTACCGCATGACGCCCAGCTTCAATGAATATACCCGCCTCGCTGACGAATTGCGGTTGCACATAATTTAAAGTTTCGGCACGCTCTGCAAAGCACATTAAAACGTCTAGGCTGCCAACCGCACTGCTATTGGCTTGCAGAGCAGTGATAAATGGCTCGAGATCAAACAGCACGCGTGCATACAACATTTTCTCGCGCACCAGCGCACGCTCGTTGGCGCTCAACACTTTATCTTCGAACGCTTTTAGTTCTGGCGTAATAAAACGCTCGGCATTTTTAAGCGTTTGACGGCGGCGATATTCGGCTGGCGCATTTTCAGCTTGGACGCGGCTAATTTCAATATAGAAACCATGCACGCTGTTGTACTCAACTTTTAAATTCGCCAAACCAGTACGTGCTTTTTCGGCTGCCTCGAACTGCAATAAAAAATCACCATGGTTAGTTTGTAGTGCGCGCAATTCGTCTAACTCTGCATCAAAGCCATCGGTAATCACACCGCCCTCACGCAGTACAGAGGCGGGTTCTGGCTTAATCGCAGTTAAAATTTGTAGTATATCGGGTTGCACATTTAAGTGATCTCGTAAAGTTTCTAACAAGCTGCTTTTGCAATTTTTAAGCAGATTTTGCAGCACAGGTAGTTGCTGCAAACTTTGAGCCAAGCCAGACAAATCGCGCGGACGTGCTGTTTTAAGTGCAATGCGCGTGCTAATACGCTCTATATCGGCAATCGGCCTGCAGGCCTCATGGATATTGGCCTGTAGACCATCATTTAAAAGCTCATCAATGGCAACATGGCGTTTTAAAATTAAATTAGTATCGCGCAGCGGATGATGCAACCAAAACCTTAACAGCCGAGCGCCCATCGCAGTTTGTGTGGTGTTGAGCAGCGAGTATAAGGTCGGTGAAGTGTCGCCACGCAAGGTGACGTCTATTTCCAAGTTGCGTCGCGTGGCAGCATCTAGCTGAATATATTGTGAAGTTTGTTCAACGCTAAGTGCTGTAATATGCGGCAGTGCAGCGCGCTGCGTATGTTTGACGTAATCTAATAACGCACCTGCTGCACACAAAGCAGCAGTGAGTTGCTGCGCACCAAAACCAGTTAAATCTAAGGTATTAAATTGTGCAGTAAGCGTTTTAAATGCGCTATCGGCATCAAATTGCCATGGACTTAAGCGTTTTTTGGCGCAGTTAAAGTTTTCTAACGCACTATGTTTAAAATCGTCTGCGCAAATAATCTCTGCTGGGTTGATTCGCTGTAATTCTTGCGCCAGCGTGCCAACCGCCACTTCGCTTAATATAAAACTGCCCGAGGCTAAATTAATACGCGCCAAACCCACTAGGCCATCAGCCGCAAACACGCTAAGCAATTGGCTGTCGCGCGTTTCATCCAGCAATGCAGAATCGGTGAGCGTACCAGGTGTGAGAATACGCGTCACGGCGCGTTCGACTGGGCCTTTACTCGCGCCAACTTCGCCAACTTGCTCGCATATAGCCACTGTCTCACCTAATTTTGTAAGTTTGGCTAAATATTGCTCGGCAGCGTGATATGGCACCCCCGCCATCTTAATTGGCTCACCATTGCTAGCGCCACGGCGCGTCAGCGTTATTCCTAATAACTTAGATGCTTTCTCTGCGTCTTCAAAAAAAAGCTCATAAAAATCGCCCATGCGATAAAACAGCAGCATATCGGGATGCTGTGCCTTGAGCGCCAAATACTGGCGCATCATCGGTGTATGGTTGACGTTGAGTTCTGGCACGAAGTGAATTTTATATAAAGTTAATCTGCGTTTTCGACATTATGTTCGAAATATCAACATTCATTCACGATTATTTAAGAGAAATATTTTTTACTAAAAATATATTGTTTAAAAACATTAGGTTAAAAGACCGATTATTTAAATCGGCATTGGCATTATTTGTGCATAACAAGGTTTAGCTATTTACTTTTTCAAAGGGGAAATAAATGCAATACAACCAGTATGATGTTTATGCTCAATTTTTAGTCCGTTGCCGCGAAGTGATGGGCCCGTTCGATTTGGAAAAACTAGAGCACGACGAAGCCTACAAAACTGACTTTTTTAAACGCGTGGCCTTAAGTGCAGATGACCAAATTTTTGCGCTGGCAGACTTAGTAACCCGCGTGATGCAAGACGAAACAGTTAACGTACATTAGTGCTGTTCACATTGATGCCGAAATGCTTGCTTCTGTAGTTTAAGCTGGCACCACCCCATGCTTGGCTTCGGCCGTTGTGATGACGATGGGATTGCGGATAATTGTGATGCCCAACACCGTTGTAAGGTCTCACTTGGTAAGGCACATGATTACGATGGCGCCAGTGACCAGTATTAAAGCCACCATAAGTATGTCCAACGAAAATAGGTCGATTTACGACGGGTTCAGACACACCACAAGTCGCATACATTATGCTTTTTTTCGCAGCAACTAAATCTTTATCGCGCCAAGAAGTGCTCGAAACATAGTCGAAATCATATGTTGCTTGCGCACACTCGGCTTCTCGCGACACGACAGGTTGGCTATTTACAACTGTCAGCACTTGCGGTGTTGCCTCACCCTCTGCAATCGCAATCAGACGCCAGTGCTCCTTTGTAACTGCCAACGATTTTGCTAATTTAAAATCTCGACTCAATACCGCATTTGTCACTGCCAAGTCTAGCGCTTTTACTTGCGCCAACTGTGTTGTTTGCTGTGCTTGTGTATCTTGTTGCGATTTAGCCTGAATAGTGATGAGGGTTTGCTTCTCTGCTTTACCGCAAGGCGAATCACTATAGACTACTTTGTTTTGACGCGTTACTTCGTCCTTAAAAGTGCATTTATACACTTGGGCAAAAGCATGACTAGGGAATATGGCCATAACCAAAGCAAATGCGCCTAAATTGAACATTAGGCGTTGAGCAGCATGACTTAAAGAATATGCACTAATATTTTTGTTCATATTAATACCTATTAACAACCAAAAAAATTGATTATGCGCGCATCAATTAAACAATAAAAGCGCCCTGCTATCTACTACCCATTATGATTCGCAAGCGCATCATTAGTTTCCTGTGATTTTTTTGGCGGCATAATAAATTCGCTAGGTTGCTGATTCAGTCGACTAGCTAATTGACGCAAGAAAGCTCGCCATTGTTTAAAGCGTACTTTGCGAGATTTCATTGCCACATAAAGTGCAAATGTAAAACTAACAGTAAGATTCATAAATGCGATTAATGCAAGACCTAAGGCAGCATAAGCAGCCGTTTGCCATGTGATGATAAAATCTAATCCAAAAACGGCAAAGCCTACAAAAGCAGAAGAAAATGCAATATGCCGAATGTCAAATGACAGCCCAAATAGCACACCTATGGCGGTCATGCCACCGAGCAAACAACCAAAATAAAAGTTGCCTGCCAGTGCACCTAGATTATTCTCAATATAAATAGCGATGCGATTTAAACGTGGCAAACCCAACAGTTTTTGCAAGCCTTTTAAAGCCAACAAACGTTGTGGGATTTTATTATATACGGCTAAATTGTCATGGTAACCCGCGATTAACCCAGACAAAAATAGACATACACCCGCTATAGCGGCGTAAAACAAAGCGCCGCTGCGAATCGAATCTATATCTGTTAACAAGTGCTGTGCTTTTTCAGGCGAGACAAAATGTTGTCCAGTAGACGTCAGAAAAATCCATCCAATCATCATCGCCACCGGTATAGCGAGTAACACATTGCCAAGAATGGCTACTATCTGGCTACGTACAGTATTCGAAATGATGGCTATTAACTGATTCATTTCTTTTGATTTACTATCAGCGGCATCGATGCTGGCAGCTATTGCTGCTGCTGTCATCGCAGGCTGTTTGGTCGCCACTGTAAAGTGTAAAATATGAATCAACATAAAGCCAAAACCGTAATTTAGGCTAAACAATATGGCTTCTGTCAGCGGTGCAAGATGCAAGCTTGCCAGCATAATTTTAATCATGCTCATAAAAGCAATCACAACGCCCGCCCCCATGGCTGAACGCATCAAAGCAAAATATTCTCGCCTATTATCGGTAATGTAATGCTCGCCAGTGCGACTGGCATTTTCTGTCACGCGCAACGCCATGACCTCTAAATTTTCTTGCCAATGCTGACCGACATCATTTTTATGGCATTCGCTGTAGACCAGCTCTTTGAATAAATGCACCATTTCCAAGTGCGTATTAGTATCAAACTTGGCGTCTGCGTGTTTAGTCAAAATATGTAGCAGCACCTCTAACCGTCCCACTTGTTGTGTCATGCGCTGCAACAGATACGTCAAACGGATACTGGTACCTGTTTGTGTACTGTTGCGCCGTATTTTGCTGACAATGGCTTTACATTGGTCCAGCATGACCAAAATATGACTGGTATCTAAAACACTGTCGGCAGCATTCACTGAAGTTAAGAATGCTGCAAGCTCTTCGTTTTGTGTGATAAAGGGAGAAGTATGCTCTTCTAATTCTGGATGATTGCGCAACAATTCAGGCTCAAGACCTAGCGCAGCTACTCGATAAGAAAGCACTTGTGCCGCTGCAAACAAGTTTTTTCTACAAGCAACGATAATTTCTGCTGGCGCCTCTTCAAAACGCATTGCAACAATTAATTCCACCCACACAGCATCTGGCACAGCTCGTACCCAAACCTCATCACTGACCTCAGTAAAAAACAGGGAAAATAAATCGATTAAATAGCTTGTATCAATGGCTTCTGGTAGAAATTTGTGTGAAATACGGCGATGCATTTCGGTAAAAAACCCTGTAAATACCGAATGCCGGGCAATCAAAAACAATGAGATGGGTTTACGCTCGCTTAACAGCCGCAATATTGCTTCGCGCAACATCTCGACCTTTTCTGGCTGTTGATTGAGCAAATCACATAACGCTTGAATCTTCTCAATAACTTCTTGAATTTGATGCGGATTTTCAGGGCGTAATTTTGCCACTAAGTTTGCGATTAACTCTGATGCGCTATCGTCCTCAGTGGCATTTCGCTCAAACACGTGTTCTATCATTTTTATCTACTTAATGGCTTGTCTATTTGCTACTGACGGTCAACGACAAGTCACCGCTTCATTTAAGCCGTTTGCGTTTTAAGCTTGTCGGTTAAATGCGGACTGAGCACTTGCAGCATTTGTGCAAACACTTTTGGGTTAGCTGCCACAATATTACCTGTTCGTAGCCAGCCTTCGTTGCCTTCGAAATCGCCAACAATACCGCCAGCTTCCTGAACTAATAGTCCACCCGCTGCAATATCCCAAGCAGACAAATTAATCTCAAAAAAGCCATCGGTATAACCCGCTGCCACATAAGCCAAGTCTAAAGCAGCCGAACCTGGGCGACGAATACCTGTGGTTTTTTTAATCATATCCTTTAGCATCGCCATGTAGGTATCTAGATGCGTAAAATCGCGAAATGGAAAACCGGTGCCGATGAGTGAGTCTTGCAATTTAGTTCTATTCGTTACGCGAATGCGTTTGTCGTTTAAGAATGCACCGCGACCTTTGGTAGCTGTAAATAAATCATTACGCACCGGGTCGTATATGACTGCTTGTGTTAGCACGCCTTTTTGCTGTAGCGCAATTGAGATGCAGTATTGGGGGAAGTTATGCAAGAAATTTGTCGTGCCATCTAACGGGTCAATAATCCAAATGTTTTCAGATTCTTGATTGGTGTTACCGCTCTCTTCACCCAAAAAGCCGTGGTCTGGATATGCATATTTCAGAGTATCAATAATCGCCTGTTCAGCTGCATGATCCACCTCGCTTACAAAGTCGTTAAACGTTTTGCTTTTTACGCTGAGCGCATTCACATCTTGTGATGCTTTGTTAATAATTCTGCCCGCTTCGCGCGCGGCTTTTACTGCAATGGATAGCATTGGGTGCATGACTTAAATTTCTTAAAGAGCTGTTAAAATGCTATTTTAGCACTAATAGGCGTAACCCCAAATTGTCACAGCCAAATAATCAAAGCACTATTTTCGATAATATCCGCATCGTACTTTGCCAAACCAGCCATCCAGGTAATATAGGTTCCACAGCCCGCGCTATGAAAACCATGGGGTTCAAAAACTTATACTTGGTTCAGCCAGATAAATACCCCAATGCCCAAGCCACAGCCATGGCAGCAGGCGCAGATAATGTATTAGATAATGCGATTGTCACGCAAACTTTGTCTGAGGCATTGGTGGGCTGTGCGTTTGCTATCGGTTTAAGTGCGCGCAAGCGCTATTTAAGCCATGACACGGTAAACGCACGCGAAGCTGCCCTGCAAGCTTACGAAATAGCACCCAGCCAACCAGTGGCATTTGTATTTGGTACAGAGATGAGCGGCCTTACCAATGCCGAGCTGGATTGTTGCCAACTGCTGGCAATGATTCCAGCCAACCCAGAATATTCATCGCTCAACTTAGCCATGGCGGTGCAACTGGTCTGTTACGAGCTTAGAATGTGTACTCTAGAAGCCAATATCCATGAGCCTTCTGGCGATGCTAAAACAATGCCGTTAGCAACGAATGATGATTTAGAACGTTTTTATACACACTTAGAAGAAACGCTGTTGCACATTGGCTACCTAAACCCTAATGCACCTAAAAAGCTGTTCGAGCGTATGCGCCGCCTGTATTCCCGCGCACGCTTAGAAAAAGAAGAAGTCAACTTGTTGCGCGGCGTGCTTACACTTACGCAAGCACCTAGAAAGCATACAAAATATTAACCTAAATCAATTAAACCCACTAAATCAGTCAACAATTATCTTTTATGGCATAATACTGTTTTAATTATGTACATTTAACAGATGTTTGATCACTTAAAAGAAGATATTTCCATTGTGTTTGACCGTGACCCCGCGGCGCGCACGCATCTTGAAATTTTAACCACCTACCCTGGCGTGCATGCACTTCTCATGCACCGCTTTAGCCACTGGCTTTGGAAAGCAAAATTTTATTGGCTTGGGCGAGTGTTCTCCCACATAGGACGTGGGCTGACAGGCATCGAAATTCATCCTGGCGCTACGATTGGTCATCGCGTGTTTATCGACCATGGTATGGGCGTAGTGATTGGCGAAACAGCAGTCATTGGTGATGATTGCACGCTGTACCACGGCGTCACCTTAGGTGGCACCTCATGGAATAAAGGTAAGCGCCATCCTACTCTGGAACAAGGTGTAGTGATAGGTGCAGGCGCAAAAGTATTGGGGCCAATCACCATTGGTAAAAACGCAAAAATCGGCTCAAACGCAGTCGTTGTAAAAGACGTGCCAGAAAATGCGACAGCAGTGGGTATTCCTGCGCGCATATTAGAGGAAGAAAAAGCCAAAGCCGAGGCACAAAAAGCAAAATTCAGCGCCTATGCAGTGGGTGGCGATGAAAATGATGCGCTGAATCCCGAAGTGCTGAGCAAAGTGATTCATGATTTATTGCAACATGCCGAGAAGCAAGATCAAGCGATTAACTTGCTGCGAAGCCAGTTAGCGAATATCACAGCTTCAGATAGTGATGTTGCGGTAGCCTTTTCCACCCAAAAGCCTGCGGCAAAAACTGCTGTTAAACCCGCTTCAAAAACTGCTAAAACCATTAAAAAATAACTGAAACTAATTTAGTTAATAATTGACTAAATTACTAGGTTATTATAAAATGCTTCCATAATGAGACTTACCACGAAAGGTCGTTTTGCCGTTACCGCCATGTTAGACCTCGCTTTAAACGAGACTGACAAACCGGTGACGCTGTCAGATATTAGTGAGCGGCAAGCAATTTCTTTATCCTACTTGGAGCAGCTTTTTTCACGCTTGCGTCGCCAGGGTTTAGTGTCTAGCGTACGCGGCCCAGGTGGCGGTTATCGCATAGCTAAGGCGCACCATGAAATTTCAGTTTCGCATATCATTACCGCGGTGGATGAGCTGATTGACGCGACCCAATGTGGCGGCAAAGAAGATTGTCACGACGAAGGCCGTTGCATGACGCATGATCTATGGGCGTCGCTTAACAACAAAATTTTAGATTACTTATCTGGCGTTACTTTATCCGACATGGTTGAAAACAAGCGCCAAAACGATGTAGGCAATACAAGTCAATTGGTATTTACCCCACGCAAAGCATGCACAACCGCGCCTAATGAGGCAACCGCCTAATGGCAAACGCTTATTTTGACCATAACAGCAGTACTGCGCTTAGAACTGAAGTGTTGGAGGCAATGTTGCCATTTATGGCCAGCCAACATGGAAACGCAACGAGTCGGCATAGTTTTGGCCGTACTGCACGTGCCGCTGTAGAGCATGCACGCGAACAAGTCGCCAATGCGGTGGGCGCTTATGCTAACCAAATCGTGTTCACTGCCAGCGGCACCGAAGCTAACAATTTTGCGATACGCGGTATTTGCAGTAATTTAGAGGCAGCGCAAATTTTAACCAGCGCCATTGAGCATCCTTGTGTGTCACGCCCTGCCCTCGCTATGGAAGCTAGTGGCATGCACGCGAAAAACATTTATGTAGACAGCGATTGCAATATTAACTTAGCACACTTGCAAAAACTCCTGCTTACCCCCACTAATTTAGTGTCGGCGATGTTGGTGAACAATGAAACAGGTGTGATTCAAGATGTAGCCAAAGTAGCGGAATTAGCACGCGAACACAAAGCTTACGTGCATACAGATGCAGTGCAAGCGCTAGGTAAAATCCCAGTCGACTTTTTTGCACTGGGCGTGCATGCCATGACAGTTTCTAGCCACAAAATTGGTGGGCCACTAGGTGCGGGCGCACTGGTGTTAGATAAACGCATTGATATTCAACCACTGCTTTATGGCGGTGGGCAAGAAAGAGGTTTACGTAGTGGCACAGAAAATGTTGCTGCCATTGTCGGCTTTGGTGTGGCGTGTGATTTAGCCACAAAAAACTTAAGCGCCTATGATGTACACACAGCCAACTTGCGCGACCATTTAGAAGTTGGTCTTGCAAAACTAAATGCAGTGATTTTTGGCTATAACGGCCTGCGTGTAGCTAATACCAGCTTTTTTTCCTTCAAAAATATTGAAGGTGAAACGCTAGTCACCGCATTAGATAAGGCTGGCTTTGCTGTTGCCAGCGGATCGGCCTGCTCGTCTGACAGTACCGACCCAAGCCATGTACTGCTTGCGATGGGTGTGCCTGAAGATTTAGCGCGCGGTGCAGTTAGAGTAAGTTTTGGGTTAAGCAATACCGTTCAAGAAGTTGAACATTTTTTATTAGTACTTAAACAAGAGTTAACCAGATTAAGAAATTTAACGGCAATAGCTGCCTAGAAAGTAAACAATAGCAATATGGATAGTACGAATATGGAAAGACAGCCAATTTACTTAGACTACTCTGCTACCACGCCAGTGGATATTAGAGTAGCCGAAAAAATGATTCCGTACCTGACGGAGCATTACGGCAACCCTGCGTCTCGCAGTCACCCCTATGGTTGGACCGCTGAGAAAGCGGTTGAAAATGCACGTGAAGAAGTGGCTAAATTAGTCGGTGCCGACCCACGCGAAATCGTATGGACATCAGGTGCGACTGAATCAAATAACTTGGCGATTAAAGGCGCGGCTAATTTTTATGCGTCCACCAAAGGCAAACACATTATTACCATCGCCACCGAGCACAAAGCAGTTATCGACGCTGTACGCGAGCTTGAACGCCAAGGCTTTACTGCCACCTATTTAGAGCCTGAAGCAGATGGCTTGGTAGATTTGGCCAAATTCAAGGCCGCTATTCAGCCAGATACGGTATTGGCTTCGGTCATGCTGGTCAATAACGAAATCGGCGTCATTCAAGATATTGAAGCGATTGGCAATATGTGCCGCGAAGCTGGTGTGATTTTCCATGTAGACGCTGCACAGGCCACGGGTAAAGTGAAAATTGATTTAGCCAACTTGCCAGTAGATTTGATGAGCTTTAGTGCGCATAAAACGTATGGCCCAAAAGGCATTGGTGCGCTATATGTGTGCCGTAAACCACGCATTCGCATAGAGGCGCAAATGCATGGTGGTGGCCACGAGCGCGGCATGCGCAGCGGCACATTAGCCACCCATCAAATCGTTGGCATGGGCGAAGCGTTTCGCATCGCACGTGAGGAAATGGCCAGCGAAAATGAGCGCATTCGCATGCTCAGAGACCGCTTGTTAACTGGCTTGCAAGGCATTGAAGAAACTTATGTGAATGGTGATTTATCTCACCGCATTCCACATAATTTGAACATTAGTTTCAATTATGTAGAAGGCGAATCGCTGATTATGGCGGTAAAAGGCATTGCCGTTTCTAGCGGATCTGCCTGTACTTCAGCCAGCTTGGAGCCAAGTTATGTATTGCGTGCACTTGGTCGCAGCGATGAGCTTGCACACAGCTCAATCAGATTTAGCATTGGGCGTTTCACCACCATTGCCGACGTAGATTACACGGTCGAATTGATGAAAAGCAAAATTGAGAAATTAAGAGAATTATCTCCGCTTTGGGAGATGTTTAAAGATGGCGTTGATATTAGTAAAGTAGAGTGGGCTGCCCACTAAAGGAGAAATACCATGGCTTATAGCGATAAAGTTTTAGATCACTACGAAAACCCGAGAAACGTCGGCTCATTAGATAAGAATGACCCAAACGTAGGTACGGGCATGGTAGGCGCGCCAGCTTGCGGCGACGTCATGAAGTTGATGATTAAGGTCAATGATGCCGGCATTATTGAAGATGCCAAATTCAAAACCTATGGTTGCGGCTCAGCCATTGCTTCTAGCTCACTGGTGACCGAATGGTTAAAAGGCAAAACCGTGGATGAAGCTTACGCCATTAAAAACTCTGCGATTGCGGAAGAGCTGGCCTTGCCGCCCGTAAAAATTCACTGCTCAGTATTAGCAGAGGATGCAATTAAAGCGGCGGTAGCGGACATTAAAGCAAAGCAATTGACAAAGGCAACTGCATAAGAATTTTTTAAAATTCTTATCAAATTAAAGAGAGACCTATGGCAATCACCTTAACCGAAACTGCGGCAAACCGTGTAGAAAAATTCCTGAGCAATCGAGGCAAAGGCATTGGCTTGCGCTTGGGCGTTAAAACTACAGGCTGCTCTGGCATGGCCTACACGCTTGAGTTTGTGGATGATTTAAACCCAGAAGATATGGCGTTTGAAAGCCATGGTGTAAAAGTGATTGTTGACCCGAAAAGCTTAGCCTACATTGATGGTACCGAACTCGATTTCACCAAAGAAGGTTTGAACGAAGGCTTTAAGTTCAATAACCCGAATGTGAAAGATGAGTGTGGCTGCGGAGAAAGTTTCACTGTTTAATTTCTTTGCACAATATGAATTACTTCGAGCTATTTAAACTACCCCAAACGTTTGGCTTGGATGTAGCAACTTTAGAAAGTAATTACCGAAAAATACAATCTGAGTCGCATCCTGACCGCTTTGTCGCTGCTTCATCTGCAGAAAAATTAGCTTCTATGCAAACAGCCACGCTCGCCAACGAGGCATATTTAACGCTTAAATCAGCTGGCCTGCGTGCTGCGTATCTATTGAGTCTGCAAGGCATTGTTGCAATAGATGAAAAAAATAATCAAATGCCTGCCGATTTTTTAATGCAGCAAATGGATTGGCGTGAGGAGATAGAAGATGCCGAAAATGCACACGATGTTTCAACGCTAGAAAATCTGTTAGCCGAAATTGAAATTGCTGGCAAAAATTTACAAGAAAGTTTAAAAAGCCAATTTCAAAATAATCATCTAAGCGAAGCCACTGAAAGTGCACGCAAGCTGATTTTTATGGATAAAGTGCGCGCGGATATACTTAAATCAATTGAAAAACTAGACTAATTAAAAAAGCGTAATCAATGGCACTATTACAAATATCCGAACCTGGTCAATCTGCCGCACCACATCAGCATAAATTAGCGGTGGGCATTGATTTAGGTACCACCAACTCACTTGTCGCCACCGTGCGTAGCGGTTTAAGCAGTGTTTTGATAGATGATGACGGCCACGCGCTGCTACCCAGCGTTGTGCGCTACCTGCCAAATGGCGATGTCGAGGTAGGCTACGCCGCACAAGCTGCGCAAAGCCAAGACGCCGCTAACACCATCATCTCTGCCAAACGCTTTATGGGCCGAGGCTTGAAAGATATTGATGTTTCGCTGCAACCGTATCACTTTGTTGATAATAATGACGAAATGCTGCAAATTGAAACGCGTGCCGGTATTAAAAGCCCAGTAGAAATCTCTGCAGAAATTTTAAAGGCACTCAAAAATCGTGCTGAAAAATCACTAGGTGGCGAGTTGGTAGGTGCGGTGATTACTGTACCTGCTTACTTTGATGACGCGCAACGTCAAGCCACGAAAGATGCTGCACGCTTGGCAGGTTTGAATGTACTGCGTTTGTTAAATGAACCCACCGCCGCTGCAGTAGCTTACGGCTTAGACAATGCTGCTGAGGGTACCTATGTCATTTATGATTTAGGCGGTGGTACGTTTGATATTTCGATACTAAGATTATCAAAAGGCGTATTTGAAGTGTTGGCAACTAACGGAGATTCTGCGTTAGGTGGTGACGATTTCGACCGTCGCATTTTTTGCTGGATACTTGAGCAAAGCAAATGCAAGCCAGTCAATGCGCAGGACACGCGCTTATTGCTAACTAAAGCACGCGAGGCTAAAGAGTGGCTAACTGACCACGCCAGCGCACAAATCACCAGCATTTTAAGTACGGGTGAAGTGGTTAATGTCAGTTTAAGCACCAAACAATTTAATGAGCTGACGCAAACTCTGGTGGCAAAAACCCTCAACCCAACTAAAAAAGCGTTACGTGATGCCAGCTTAAATATCGAGGATATCAAAGGCGTCGTGCTAGTCGGTGGCGCAACCCGCATGCCACAAATACGCTTGGCGGTGGCTGATTTTTTCAAACAATCACCACTGACCAATTTAGATCCCGATAAAATCGTGGCTTTGGGTGCTGCTATTCAGGCCAATACCTTAGCGGGTAACAAAAGTGGTGCCGATTTATTGCTGCTGGATGTGATTCCATTGTCGCTTGGCCTAGAAACCATGGGTGGCTTGGTAGAAAAAATCATCCCACGCAATGCTACCTTACCGATTGCGCGCGCGCAGGAGTTCACTACCTTTAAAGATGGTCAAACCGCCATGAGCATTCATGTGCTACAAGGCGAACGCGAGTTGGTGACTGATTGCCGCTCACTCGCACGTTTTGAGCTGCGCGGCATTCCGCCCATGGTGGCGGGTGCCGCACGTATTCGCGTGACATTTACTGTGGATGCGGATGGCTTGCTGAGTGTTTCGGCGCGCGAAATTGCCAGTAATGTAGAAGCGAACATTGCAGTCAAGCCAAGTTACGGTTTAAGTGAGGAGCAAATTTTGGCCATGCTTAAAAGTGGTTTTAGCGCGGCAGAGGCTGACAAACAAGCGCGTGCTTTAGCCGAAGCAAAAGTAGACGCGGAAAGTTTGCTAGAAGCGATTAAAAATGCACTGAAGCAAGACGCAGACTTGTTAAATAATCAAGAAAAACAGCAAATAAAAGCTAAAATAGATGCTCTGGAAGGCAATATCCATGCGGGTGCTGGCAATGCTAGTTCTGATGCTATTATTAAAGCTACAGAAGCATTAAATGCGGCTACTGAAGACTTTGCCGCAAGGCGTATGGATGCTAGCGTGAGCCGTGCATTGGCAGGTAAAAATTTAGACTCACTCGAAATATAAACAATAAGCTAAAGAATACACTTATGCCACAAATTATCGTATTACCGCACATAGAGCTCTGCCCCGATGGCGCCGCCATTGAGGGCAAAACTGGCGACTCTATCTGTGAAACTTTATTAAAAAACGAAATTGATATTGACCACGCCTGTGACATGGCATGCGCTTGCACCACCTGCCATGTGATTATTCGCGAAGGCTTTAAAACCATCGAAGCATCGGATGATCAAGAGGACGACTTACTGGATAAAGCCTGGGGCTTGGAACCAAACTCACGCCTATCTTGCCAAGCGATTATCGGGAGCGAAGACTTAGTAATCGAAATACCAAAATACAGTATCAATATGGCCAAAGAAGGTCACCGCTAAACACGCACAAAAATATTAGGATGAGCGGTACGCTATGGGGTGCATATGTTTTTTGTGCTGCCCCAAATATACCCGTGTATAAATTCTTAATGCAGCCAACTCTAAAAAGATAAAGCCTATTGCCGTTAATGCAACCAGTGCATATTGATGATCATGAATTTGCGTGAACATTAAGTCAATGGCAATAAACGTAGGCGTAAATGGAAATCCGACCAATGCCATACAACAAATCAAGAAAATTATAGCCAAATCTGGGCGCTCTTGCACATAACCGTGATACTGATTGAGATTAATATCTTTATCAATATGGTAGGTATTATGTAAACAGAACATTCCTAGCACGGCGGCTGAAATCGTGGTGGAAAGGTAAATCCAAACGTGTGCAGACTCCACATGTACATTAAGCGATACGCCAATCACTATCAATAACTGACTTATCACGATTTTCCACCAAGCGCGCATTGGGTTATCTCGACTGGCAAGTGCAGCCAAAATACAGAACAAAGAAAGTGCGGCATATAAAACTGGCATGTATTGACTTATGTCCGAAAGCACAAACACATACTCCAATTCAATCATTACACCCAGCACAATCATCGCCACTAAAAATAACTGGCTTGGCAGGCTTTCTAACCATAGCATTTGTTTACCCAACCATTTAAATGGTTGCCACAAATATTTAAGCTGATATGTATCTAAATTCCATTCCTTAAGGCTCAATATATACAAAGTACTGCGTAAACGACTAGGCGTATGGTTGGTAATTGGTTTAGCTTCATACTCAAAAAATTGGTTGTGAATCATATAACCCAAGGTAGAAGGTGACACCAATAGTTGATAGGCACGTAAGAACGCGTGCCCTGCAAAGTGCGCTATGGCTAATGTATGCCAGCCTAAACCAATTTCGATAAGCATTAGACCCATTTGCGCAATTGCGCCATACGCAATTTGCGTTTTTATTGTGGACTGTACTTTTGCTGTTATTGATGACAGCATCGCAGTCAACGCACCGAGTGCGATAATGGCAAAATCAAAGCCAGGCACTACTTGCCATAGCGCTGAAGTACGTAATAGTAAAAATACGCCTAAGTGTGCAGACAGCGCACCGTAGAAAATCGCACTTGAAGTGGTTGGTCCTTCCATTGCACGAGGTAACCAGCTAGAAAACGGAAACTGTGCAGATTTTACAGCGACTGCAATTAAAATCATCAGCACAATAAACAAGAGCGACCCTGAATTAACACTTACATGAAACAGCTCTAGCCAATTGGCTTGGGCTAACTCTGTAAATGTAATGTTAGTGTGAAAAACATGATGTGCCATCCACATAGCTAAAATTAAACTCACATCACCTAATCGATACACCGACAAAACTTTAAACGCATTTTTTACTGGCAAATAACGATCACGGTAGAAGCCAATCAGCAAAAAGGAAGTGAAACCAAAAATCTCCCAGCCAATAAATAAGGTTTCAAAGTTACCCGCAAATATGGCAAAACTAAAGCCAATATAAAATAACAATAAGCTATTAAAGTAACGTTTGAAGCCTTCATCTCTATGCATGTAAAACTTGCTAAACAGCACCACTAAAAAGGTAACAATTGCCCCTACAGTGGCGAAAACAGCGGTAAGGTAATCAAAATAAAAATCTAAAATAAATCGAAACCCATCATGCTCAAATAGTTGCCAATACTTAAGGTTTTGTGTCGCCATGTCATCTGCAAGCCAAGTAAAAACACCAAACAACACCAGTAATAAGTGCAAGCCAACCGTGCCTAAGGCAACATTAGTAATGGCTTTTTCTTGAGTTCGATTAAAAAACAGACTAACAATGAATCCAAAAACAGGAATAAACACATAAAGTGGCATGAACGATTGCATAATTAACCTTTATTTTTAGCTCAAATACACAGGCAAGTTTTCTTGCGTGGCTTCTGGTAATTGATTGGTACGCATAGGTAACGCATTTTCAATCAATTGATGCAAATCATTGAAACTGGGCAAATGTGTGGTTATCGCTTGATAAGGAGCAAAGGCACCTTGTTTAAAATAATATAACTCATGCGTAACTGGGTTAAGCACTGCTAGATGCACCCATTCATTAATAAACCATTCGTACATATCGGGTGTAGTTTTAATGGCGCTTAGCACTACCTCAGGAAAATGCTCAACAATTATCAGCAAACGGATTGGATCGTGTACCTCCACCATCTGCCAAGGCAAGCCTGGGCGCAAATCACCATCGCTACTGTTCGCGACGCCAAACAAGCCTACTACGTTATGCGGTAGCTTGGTGCCCGCACCTAATTTGTAATTGTCCACGCGCGAAAAATAATACTCCAAATTAATACCGCCACACACGGGGCCGAGTGGCTTAATAATGTTGGCTAAAAACTTACCTTCTAAATCAGTTTTGTAATCGTATGAATTCATAAAAGCGCGGCGATCTAAAAACAAATTTTTAGTCAACGCGCGTTTGCCGACGATACACAAAGCATTAGTACCGTGACCCAGCTCTGGGCGTGGCTCAAACAGTGAAACAGAACGGTCTTTGATGGCTTGGCGCACTTTGCTAATGTGCGCTTTCGTATCAATGGATGCAAAACGGCGCGAACGCTCTTTAGCATTTAAATCTAGAGCACGCTCAAATGTATGCACATTTTCGACATGCAATTTTGTATTGTCTACACTTAAATGTTCGGTATCATAAAAGCCTATCTCATCAGCGGCTGTGTCGTGCAAAGCACCCACAAACTGCGTGTTGGCTGGAATTTCTATACCCGCTTTTTTAAGTAAATCACGCACGCCTTGATGGTTAGCCATCGTTGCCACCACGCGCGCATTGACCGCACCTGGCCTGCCGCTACAAGCACCGCAGTCATGTGCGCCATGGTGTGGGTTGTTGGCACTGCTACTGCCATGTGCGATTAAATAGACGATTGGGGCAAAATCTTTTTTAAGCCCAATACTACTGAGTAAACTGAGTACTCGCGCGGCCATTTCATTCACCGTAAAGCCAATTTGTAAATCATTCTCGCGCAGCTGTGGGTCGATATTTTCGACCGTAAATATTCCGCCTGGCTGCACCACCGAAAACGCATTTGAAATGGCTGGTGCCATTTTAGGCGAAAACATGTGCTGTAACAGCCGCACGAAGGCCCAAAAGCCGAACACAAAGCTTGCAAAAAATCCTGCGAACACATGGTGAGTTTTGGGTGTATAAAAATGGTCGTGTTTGCGTGGCACTGTAACATTGAGTTCTTTTATCAAGTACTTAGGTGTCACCGGCGCGGGGCAAAGTTTTTCGTAAAATTTACCGTTTTGGGGCAAAAAGAAAAACTCTGCACTAAAAAAACCTGGTGTGCCGAAGGTTTCGGCTTGCGTGTCTACACACTCCACATGGCGCCGCATACTACATTCGCGCTCATCGATGCAAAACAAAGCTTGAAAAGTTTTGGTTGTTGGTGCCGGCGAGTTTTTAGCAAGGTCTTGGCTACATATTTTTATACCTGCCAGCACATCGTCGTAATAACTCCACTCAAATGCGTCTTGCCAAATCATTAGCACTTCAGTCAGTTCAGTATTTGATACGCTTGCGAATAAATCAACTGGTGGAACCTGTACGTGCTGACTTAACGGCTGCCAGACTTCGCCCAAGGCGGCATCCAAGCTGTCAATTTCTAACAATAAATCCAATATAATCAGGTCATTAAGAGTGATATTTTTGCGGTCTAACATCACATCAGGCTGTGCTTCTACCGTCGCCACCATGCCACTCCAACCGCGGTGACTAAACTGCTGGTCAAACAGATATTGCTCAAAATAGGCTGGATTACCCACCACAATTTTTAACAGTTTTACTATGCTTAAATCTGTAGATTGTAATAATTGTCTGGCGCGTGGCGTTTTAAAAATACTGACAAAGCTTGCGTTCTCTAGTTGTTGAATCGCCTCTAAAAAACCCACATTGCCGATGGGGAAAGGCATCACTGAAATGCCTTGGTCTAGATAGTTACTTAGCAATCTAAACAATAGCGGTTGCACTGCAGTGTCTAGATCAATCTGATACTGCGCTTTCCAATAGTTACGTAGGATGCCAATGCGTTGTGCGTTATGTTCGTCATACACTTGTCGCAAGGCTTTTTCACGCCAAAGGTCTACATTAATTTCATCGTGCCGTTCTGCGATGACGCGTTGCAGTACGTCATCGCGAATACGTCCGTTAGCATACATTTTCCTAAAATCACTGAGTGGGGTGGTGGCTTGAAAACCAAAAATTTTAGATGCCTTAAAAATTGCCTCGTAAAACTTAAGGTGTTGAAGCGCATGCAGTGAATTGTGATGGATGAAATCTTTAAGCGGAGATTGAGAGGGTAAATAATGCTTTAATTCATGCAGTACATGCTGCTCGTTAAAAATTGAGGTTTGCATTGGATTAAATCTCTCAAAAAATTATGCCGCCCTAAGGCGGCATAGCAAGCTATTGTGGGTTAACCTTGATAGGTATCTTCAAGAAAATTTACTTTCCCTGTCGCCAAATCATAAATGGCGCCAACAATTCCAACTTCGTGGCTTTCAAGCATTTGATCGACAATATCACTCTGACGGATGATCGTTTCAATTTGATGCCTTACATTGAGTTCGTTAATTTTTTCTACAAAGTCAGGATTTCTAGAACAACGGTCATCAACAGAAGTTACTGATTTTTCATGTCGAATAGAAGGCTTGATGAAATTAATAATCTCACCAATATGCCCATCTTTAAAGTCATCACAGGCCGCTTTTACTGCACCACAACTTGTATGACCCATGACCAAAATTAATTTAGCACCTAAATATTTAGCAGCAAACTCTAAACTGCCTATGGCTTTATCTGAGGCAATATTGCCTGCCAAACGCACACTAAAAACATCCCCTAATGCCTGATCAAACAACAACTCCGTTGGTGCTCTAGAATCACTACAACTCAAAACAGCAGCAAACGGATGCTGCTTATCTTTAACAATTTGCACTAGGCTTTGAAAATCTTTATCAGATTGATAATTATTAATGAAGCGCTGATTACCCTCAATTAAAATGTCCAGTGCTTCTCTTGGTGACATTTTGTCACGGTCTAATAATGGATGCTTATACATATCTCTGAATTTTACCTTTTCTTATTTAATATAAATTTTATTACGCCACCATTAATGCGCCATCAAATGTTTAGGGGGCCTAAAGTTAATAGTTTCTACCACTATATTTTTTAACTTAGCGTGAAGTTGGTAGTCATGAATAAATTCTTGCACGTCATATGAAATAGATTTACTGTTGGTGCAATCAATAATCACTTTTGAATTTGCAGGTATCGCTTCTATCGCAAGAATAATACTGGCCTTATTAAAAAACGAAACCTCTTCGGCCAATGTGATGTGATGTACCGTGTGGCCATCTTCCGTGCTGGTAACACTTTTCATATGGTAAGAATTGCGATAGCTATGATGTAAGGTATACATAATCGCCACCACTAAACCAATACCAATACCCGTTAACAAATCTGTGAATATAATCGCAATCACAGTAATCATAAAGGGCGCAAACTGCTCCCATCCTAGCTCATACATTTGCTTAAATAAGCTCGGTTTTGCTAATTTATAGCCTACGATAATCAAGATGGTGGCCAAACTGGCGAGTGGAATCATGTTCAGATAAGTCGCAATTGTCAGCGCGCTTATCAGCAAAAATATACCATGTAATATTGCTGAAAGTTTGGATTTAGCACCAAATGAAATATTAGCAGAACTACGCACAATCACCTGTGTGACTGGTAAGCCACCAATTAAGCCTGAAATGATATTACCTACACCTTGCGCCTTAAGCTCTTGATTAGTTGGGGTGACACGTTTCAGCGGGTCAATTTTATCTGTAGCTTCAACGCACAATAACGTTTCTAAACTTGCGACAATCGCCATCACAATAGCCACTTTATAAATTTCCAAATTAGTCCACTGACTAAAATCAGGCATAGTAAACAAACCAAGAATCCCTGCCACGTCATCAGCCACGGGTAACCGCACTAGTTGCTCTGCACTTAAGCTTAAACCATGGAAACCTCTACTAAATAAATAATTAAATACAATACCCAATAGCACAACAACGATGGGGCCTTGCAATATTTGAAACAGGCGGTGCTTTTTAGTCAGCCAGACATCCCACAAAATCAAAATAGCGAGTGAAACTGCCGCAATTAATACGGCGCCTGGCGTGAAGTAATCCCAAGCAGTCATAATTTCACTGAAAGTATTACTACCATCTAGCTGTAGAAATGATTCATCGCCTTCAAAGTTAGCGTCATAACCAAGCGCATGCGGAATTTGCTTCAAAATAATCAACAGCCCTATCCCCGTCAACATACCTTTAATAACTGAGGATGGAACAAAATAGGCGATAAAACCAGCTTTAAAAAAACCTAACAAATACTGAATAATACCTGCCAACACGACTGCCAACAAGAATGCTTCAAATGAGCCCAGTGTGCCAATAGCGGTTAACACAATCACTGCTAAGCCTGCGGCTGGGCCGCTTACGCCAAGTTGCGAGCCACTCATCATGCCAACAACAATACCACCAACGATACCAGCCACCACACCAGAAAACAGTGGTGCGCCAGAAGCTAATGCAATGCCTAAACACAAAGGCAGAGCAACAAAAAAAACTACAATACTGGCGGGTAAATCACTTTTAAATTCTTTAAACAAATTATTCATTATTAACCCTGCAGATATATATTAATCAAACTGACATGGAAGTATTTGGTGTAGTTCCACAAGTGTGCCACAAAAAATAGCGGCTAATAAAACTCCGCTATTAAATCAGATCCATGCATCAATTATATGACAAAAATTAATCTGTATGAATTTTCATATATTGCATAAGCTTAAAAGCTAAGCCTATGCATATATATGGTTAATTATTCCATATGAGGGCGTCTACCCAATGAGTTTAATCTCAGTTGTTTTAGCGTAGTGCTATTTTTTTTCACCGCAGCACTGTCTTCAACTGCCTCATCTCTTAATGTGGTACCTTCCCACTTGTCGTCTGCGTTGTAAGCTTTATTTTCCAATGGTGCTTGGTAAGGGCGTTTAGACATAAAATTATGGTTAGTCGTGTTATTCTCATAGGCACTACCAGCCTGAGCAAAACCTGATACCAATAACATTACAGAAGTTACAATCACTGCTAAATTAATACTTTTCATTATTTTCTCCATTTTCATCGTTAATTAAAATTGCTAGTTAAAAACATTCGTTGAAATCGTTAATTAAATTTGTTAGCTAAATTCGAGTTCGTTAAATATGCTTTCTCGATGGATTGCATTGTGCTTGTGTTTTTAGCTAGAAAAATCCGCCAATGAGTGGATATCGGTATATACTAAACGGCATATACCGAGATAGATATATTTGAAATGAAAGTACCAGCAAACAGCCCAACAACCGCCCGCGAATTGAGGGTAGCCACATCTGAGGCGCAATTTAATTCCATGTTGCTGAATATTTTTTATAGGCTGGGAGAGCTCAACTTCTCTGCGGGGTGGGATGACAACACCAGCCAACAACTGCTGGTGGAGCTAAGCCATATCTACCCTATTGAGCATGCCATGCTTGCTACTGAGCAGGCGGGTACGTTAACAATCGCAAACACTGTCGGACAAACACTTCCAGTCGGGTCGCGCATGTCTATGATAGGTCAGATGGCAAGCATCCTTAAGGCACCTGTTACATTTAATGCTTTACAAAGTAACGATTTACGCTGGTGCACAGCAACAAACAGTGGCGAGCTCAAAGCCTGGTTATTACCGTTGTCTTACGCGAAAAAATCTTGTGGTTTACTAGCGCTTGCAGGTAAAACGCTCAACCTTGCTGAAACTGAACTCAGCCCTTTGCATGCCATATGTGGCTTGTGGGGTCATGCATTTTATAAAGCACTCAGCCCTGCTACACAAACGATTAATCACGAAATTTTAGATTTACTCACGCCGCGAGAAAGGGAAATATTTGCACTATTGCCCTCAGGCGCAAGCAACTTAGCCTTAGCTGAAAAGTTGAATATTGCACCTGGCACAGTAAAAATACATGTTGAGCGCATTTTATCCAAACTCAACGTAAAAGACCGTACACAGGCTGCGGTTAAAGCATCTCAGCTCGGTTTTACATCATAGCTTATGAATTTAATAAAACAATTATGGAACAAAATGCCACTCATCAGCAAAGGCATTGCATTAATTGCTTTACCCTTAATATTACTCATTACCGCCCTTAGCTTGCTGTATGTGCGTGAAAAAAATGCCAACACCATTGATGATAGTTTGAATAGAGAATTAGATACGCAGCAGATTTTTATGATGGTAGAAACCACGTCTCTTGAAGCGTCTATTGCTGTCCGTGATTACCTACTTACAGGCGATAAAAAGCTATT
This sequence comes from Methylophilaceae bacterium, assembly GCA_011391175.1. Classification (GTDB taxonomy): domain Bacteria; phylum Pseudomonadota; class Gammaproteobacteria; order Burkholderiales; family Methylophilaceae; genus Methylotenera_A. The sequence goes on from JAABQZ010000019.1 coordinate 25,879, forward strand.
AGTAATCTATAGCGAAGCCATCCAAAAAATACCCAAGTTAATGACCGATTTGACAACCAATATTCAAGATAATGAACAAAAAAAAATATTGGCCGAAATTAAAATTCTCCAACTTAAAAATGCGCAACTTCTGAAGGCATTGTCTGAGCAACCACTTGATAAGTCGTCAGAAGCCATCACCAAACTATTTCAAGACCAAAGTGACACGTTAGATAGCTTATTTGTAAAAATTAATTTAATTAAGCAGCTTGAAATCAAGCTTATCTCAGCTGATCGCGCCAAGGTAAAAGAGCAACGAGAGTTCAGCAATCAACTCGCTTTGGTCGCTGCGCTATTAGGCAGCATTGGCGCGGCGATTGGCGTACTGGTATTTTCAAGCTCCATTGTGAAACGAATCAAAGTGTTACATGAAAATGCTTCCAGACTTGCCAAAGGCGAAACGATTGAGCTACCGGATACCAGCCAAGATGAGATTGGGCAACTGTATAAAGACTTAGAGCTGAGCTCTAACCTGCTTGTGGCAAGTATCAACGATGCTCATTTTGCAAGAAATGAAGCCGAAATTGCCAATCATGCAAAAACAAGGTTTTTATCCAGAACTAGCCATGAATTAAGAACGCCACTGAATGCTATTTTAGGATTTGCCCAAATTCTAGAGATGGATCTGGAAAACCAAAAAATGCAGGCTAACGCTACCATCATTAAAAATGCTGGAGAGCATTTATTAAAATTAATTAACGAGGTACTCGATATTGCACGCATTGAGGCGGGTGACATGCCTTTAAACATGAGCAAGGTGAATGTTGGCTTGGTATTAAAAGAGGCGGCAGACTATATTAAACCTCTCGGAAAAGTGAGAGATATTGATATTAAATTAGATGTCGCTGGCACAGTGTATGTCAATGCAGATAGGCAAAAATTATTACAAGTGGTTTTAAATTTACTGTCGAACGCCTATAAATATGGCCCTTCTAACAGCGTTGTCACTTTAAGTGCCAAAATAGTGAATCAGCAGTGTCTGATTGGCGTTCACGACACAGGCAAAGGCATTCCGCAAGCCATGCGACAACGTATTTTTACTCCGTTTGATAGACTAGGGGCCGAAAATACCAAAATTGAAGGCACAGGCTTAGGCTTAACCGTTTCTAAACAATTAATTCAAAGTATGGGTGGAGAAATTACGCTAGACACTCAGCAAAGTTTGTTTCTACTAAGCTTGCCAAGCTTAACTTCACATCCTACTGAAAATAACACGGTAGACAGTCCAGATAACACCACTATAAGACCGCACATCCATAAATTATCTAAAATTATGTATGTTGAGGATAATTTAAGCAATATTGCATTAATAGAAACGCTTATCTCTAGGTTCCATGATTTAAGGCTAAATGTTGTTAAAACTCTGGCAGATGCAAGAAGCCAAATTGACGATATTAACCCAGATCTTATTTTGATTGATTTGAACCTACCAGACGGAAATGGTGAAGATTTTTTAAAAGATTTACTGCAACACCCCATTTTTAAAACAAGGCCTGTTATTGTATTGTCTGCAGATGCAGCACCAGAAACGATTACACGCATCATGCAACTCGGCGCAACCGATTATTTTACAAAACCAATTAATATCAATGCGTTTATAAAGGGCTTAAAAACTTGGGTACACGGCTAAACAACTTACCTAGTTCATCATCATGACAGAACAAGATATTTTAAATGCCCATATTTTATTGATTGATGACGCAGATAATAACTTGCGCCTACTAGAAGAGCTATTGCATCGAGAAGGGTTTAATAACGTTCTCAGCAGTGCAGATTCAACCAAGGCAATGGATTTATTTAATGCATTTGAACCAGATTTAATTTTATTAGATTTGATGATGCCTCAATTAGATGGCTACATGGTGTTAGAGCAATTGCGTAAGCGTGTACCAAAAGACGAATACCTCCCAGTATTAGTGTTAACTGCAGATGCCACAATTGCAGCCAAACGTAAGGCACTGGCCTTAGGCGCAAAAGACTTTTTAACCAAACCTTTTGACCACTTAGAGGCAATGTTAAGGGTTTGGAATTTGCTGGAAACACGCATGCTGTATTTAGAATTAAAACGTTACAGCCCCAATAGAGTGGTGTTAAAGCACGAGTAATAGTAAAAAAATACCCGCATGGTGCGGGTATTTTTTCAAAGTCTAATTGTTTAATTACTCACTAAAACGCCCATTGAGTACGAAGCGATATTACATCAATATCATCGGCGAAAGAACCATCGGCATTCTTCAACGCGCCACCATCTAAATCAAATGCTTTGGTATAACCAGCTAGGACACGAACATCTTCATTTAGATACCAATTTAGAGATAATGAAATACGTTTAGCCTCCCCACCAGCAACAACACCATCTTCTAAATCAATTTCGTCATAACGACCTGCGACTTCCCAAGCACCCCAAGTACCTTTTTTCAAACTAAAATCATTTTTTGGAATAAGACGTTTAAACTCACCATCAGAGCCTTTATAAGTGCGAGATTCGCCGGTTAGGGTGTAACCAACTTGCGCATACCAAGCAGTAAAATCAACATCTTGATTTGTTTTTCTTGAAACATCTGATTTAGCAAACTCACTTTGGAACGAGAGCGGACCATACATACCGGCTAATTCAAACAGGGCAGTATTTACATCATCCAAATCCGTAATATTTGCATCCACAATTGCTAAGTTTGACATATTCGTTGTGCGATATCTAAATCTTGGGTC
>JAABQZ010000001.1 GCA_011391175.1 Methylophilaceae bacterium
TCGAACAGCCATTTTTGTAGGGTTTCAATGGCGCGTTCCATACCAAGCCCCAAAAATAAGGGTGCGCAGGTAAATGGATCCAGTTTAGCCCCAAGCGCAAGGTTTTTGAGCAGGCTGGTACCAACTTCACCTTCTTCGGCTATTTGTAGTGCCAGCAATGGTGCGCCACCAGCTAAATCCAGCGCATTTTTTGCATTGCTTACATGCTTCGTGATTTGTTGTGAAGTCAGCCATGCAAGGGCATCGGCCCTGCTTGGTAGCGGCATATCGATGGCTTGGCAACGGCTGGTTATGGTGGCAAGCAGGCGTTGCGGCTGGCTGGTTACCAACAAAAACAAAGTTTTAGCAGGGGGTTCTTCCAACATTTTTAGCAGCGCATTGGCAGATGCACCATTCAGCATATCTGCGGGTGAAATAACAATCACGCGATAACTATTCACTTGATGGCTTGAAAGCGTTAAGTAATCAAGGAGTTGGCGTATTTTTGCGACAGAGATTTGGCTTTTTTTAGTAGATTTTTTCTTGACAACTTCTTCTGCATTGTCGGCATCCTCTGCGCTTATCAGCATAAAATCTGGATGCGTGCCTTCTACAAACCAACTGCAGCTTGGGCAATTGCCACAGGCTTGCTGTTGTGCTTCGGGTTGTGATTGAAAATTTGCTTGCGGGCACAAAATCGCTTTAGCTACATCAAGTGCAAAATCCTGCTTGCCAGTGCCAGCACGACCACGCAATAGCAGCGCATGTGGCATTTTTGCGCCCTGCTGCATAATATGTTGCCACTGTTTTTTTTGCCATGAATACATTTTTATATATTAATAATCATATAGTTGAAACTATATTTTCAACTATCACTTTAACTTTATCTAAGGCCTGATTCGCATCAATCACACAAAAACGTGCTGGATTTTCCTCTGCGCGAGTTAAATAAGCCGAGCGTAATTTCTCAAAGAACTTTGCGTCTTCGCGCTCAAACTTATCAGGTTCGCGCGCTGATGCTAGTCTTTTCATGCTAATTTCGACTGGAACGTCAAAAAGCAGTGTCAAATCTGGTTGTAATTTGCCTTGCACCCACTTTTCTAATTGCTTAATCTTGCTAGCAGAAACGCCTTTTGCCCCACACTGATAAGCATAGGTGGCATCAGTAAAACGGTCAGATAATACATAAGCACCGCGCTTTAAGGCCGGCGCTATCACGGTATCTATATGCTCACGCCGCGCAGCAAACATCAGCAAAGTCTCAGTTTCTGCATGCATCGCATCATGTAATAATAAAGCACGCAATTGCTCTCCAAGCCTTGTTCCGCCTGGCTCTCTTGTAGATACCACCTCAATTCCGCGGGCTTTAAGTGCAGCAATAATAGTAGGAATGTGCGTGCTTTTGCCTGCGCCATCCATGCCTTCTAGCGTAATAAATTTACCGCGTTTTTTAGATGTTGTCGCCATTATTTATTCTTTTTTTGCTTAAGTTGATATTTTGCCACAGCACGGTTGTGTTCTAGTAATGAGCTGCTAAATGCGTGGCTGCCATCACCCTTCCCTACAAAATACAGCGCTTTAGTCTTTTCTGGATGCAGCGCTGCTTCAATGGCAGCAAGACCAGGCATTGCAATTGGCGTTGGTGGTAAGCCATCTCGTGTATAGGTATTGTAAGGTGTATCAGCGGTCAAATCTTTACGGCGAATATTGCCATCAAAGTTGTCGCCCATGCCATAAATCACCGTCGGGTCTGTTTGTAGCCGCATGCCGATGCGCAAACGGTTTAAAAAAACGCCAGAAATCATAGGTCGCTCACTGGCTTTTCCCGTTTCTTTCTCGATGATTGACGCCATAATCAGCGCCTCATAGCTGTTTTTATAAGGCAAATTCGGCGCACGGCTCGCCCAAGCAGTTTTAAGTTTAGCCTGCATACTGTCATAAGCACGCTTCAGTAAAATAGTATCTGCCGTGTTACGATCAAAGTAAAAAGTATCAGGAAAAAATAGACCTTCTGCATGTTTCTCGCCATTGCCCACCAAACGCATTATTTCTGCGTCAGTGAGGCCGCTTATGGTATTTTTTACCGCATCATTCCTAGCTAATTTTGCGCGCATTTGCTTAAAAGTTTTACCTTCAATAAAAACAATACTGCCTTGCGTTGATTTGCCATGATTCAGTGACAGCATGAGTTGGTAAGGTGAAACGTTTTTATTTAGCGTGTAGTCACCAGCTTGTAAATACGGCTCTTTACCCAGCACGCGCGCCAAAATGATAAACGGCAAAGCGTTAGAAATGACTTGCTGTTTAACCAACTGGTTGGCGATGCTTTTTAAGCTACTTTTAGGCTTAATACTGATTTCTTGCGCCTGTGGGCTTAAATTGAGCGGTGTTCTGGCATATATAAACAGCCACGCACCAAAGCTCATTACTAAGATTAGTGCTATTAAAATCGTATATTTAATCAGCCGTATCATTTTAAAATGTCCTGAGAGCCGCGCGGATATTGGCTGCCAGAGCGCCTGTTTTAATACTCGCTTGCTGAGTATCGCTCACTTGCACGGCTTTTACTTGCCACGCCCCATACAAACTGTTGCAAATCACCACCTCATCTGCTTGACACAATTTTTCCAAGTCTAACGTTTCTACGGAGGTTTTAAGCGAAAGTGTTGATGCAAACTCAATAATGCGTTGCCGTGTAATACCAGCAACTCCACATTGCCGTAAGTCAGGGGTAATCAACGTATCATCAAAACGTACAAAAATATTAGCTGCCGTACATTCGATGACGTTGCTGTCCATATCCAACATGATGCCTTCAGCGATATCAGGGTTGTGCCATTCCATGCGCGCCAGTACGTTTTCTAGGCGGTTTAAGCTCTTAATGCCGGCCAGCTTGGGTTGCGCAGCCAAATGCGTTTCGCACACGGTTAAATTGATGCCATCGCTAAATCGATTTTCAGGGTATTCTGGCATGTCAGTTTTTAACACAACGCGCATCGGTGCTGTAATCGCTGGTGGCGTATAGCCACGATTACCTTCGCCGCGCGTGATGATGATTTTGGCTACAGCTACTTTATTTTCAGCACTTGCATCTGCTGAAAATAGTTGCGTTAAATCGCTCATCAGCAACTCTGCACTGGGGCAAACGATATTAATAGCGGCACAATCGGCCACCAATTTTTGGTAATGTTGCGGCCAATACTCTGGTAATCCGCCGACTATCTTGATGGTGCGAAACACGCCATCGCCATAAGCGAAGCCACGATCGAACGGCGAGATTGCCTGGTTAAAGCTGCCGTTTACAAGATATAAATGCGTATGCGCCATGAGCTAGCATTAAACCATAGGCCAAGCGTTTTAAAAAGCCAGCCGCAATGGTTTTGCCAATAAAAAAGCCTGCAAAAGCAGGCTTATAAAATAGCGAATGGTGGAAACTTATATCTTTTTAAACACCAGACTTCCATTCGTCCCACCAAAGCCAAAGTTATTTTTTAGCGCATAGTTTATTTTTAAATCTCGTGCCGTATTGGCGCAATAGTCTAAATCGCACTCTGGATCTTGGTTAAAAATGTTAATAGTAGGTGGTGAGATTTGATTGTAAATTGAAAGCACAGTAAAGACTGACTCTAAACCGCCCGCACCGCCTAGTAAGTGGCCTGTCATTGATTTAGTTGAGTTCACCACCAATTTATAGGCATGGTCGCCAAACGTCGCTTTAATGGCATTAGTTTCATTGGCATCCCCTAAAGGAGTCGAAGTCCCGTGCGCATTCATAAACTGTACATCGTCAGGATTAATACCTGCATTTTTTAGTGCGTTTACCATTGAACGACGTGGGCCATCCATATTGGGCGCAGTCATATGATAAGCATCTGCACTCATACCATAGCCGGATAACTCAGCGTAAATGCGTGCACCACGTGCTTTTGCGTGCTCATATTCTTCCAGCACCAGCACACCTGCGCCCTCACCTATCACAAAGCCATCACGGTCTTTATCCCATGGGCGGCTAGCAGTTGCTGGGTCATCATTACGGTTTGATAATGCACGAGCAGAAGCGAAGCCGCCGACAGAAAGCTCGGTAATTGCGGCTTCTGCCCCACCTGCTACCATCACATCGGCATCGCCATATTCAATCATACGTGCTGCATCACCGATTGAGTGCGTGCCTGTGGTACATGCGGTCACAATCGCCACATTCGGGCCTTTTAAGCCAAACATAATGCTTAAATTGCCCGAAATCATATTAATGATCGTGCCTGGAATAAAGAACGGCGAAATTTTGCGTGGTCCGCCTTCATCGTAATTATCATTAGTCGATTCAATCAGCCCCAAACCGCCAATGCCTGAGCCAATCGACACGCCGATACGCTCTGCATTTTGCTCGGTGACTTCTATACCAGAGTCTTTGAATGCTTCAATCCCAGCCGCTAAGCCATACTGAATAAAAGTATCCATGCGGCGCGCATCTTTAGCAGGCAAAAAGTCTTCTACATTAAAGTTTTTTACCTCGCCAGCAATTTGACTAGAAAAAGCGCTAGGGTCAAATTTAGTGATGCGGGTAATGCCAGATTGGCCTTTGATGAGGTTTGCCCAAGCGTTTTGTGTGCCAATACCCACTGGCGACACTACGCCTAAGCCTGTAATTACAACTCTGCGTTTAGCGGTCATTTTGTTGGGCTATATATTTGAACGAGATAATAGAATTCAGCCCTCTAGTGAGGGCTGAGGTATGAATTTATTTAAGGTTAGTATTGATGTAATCAATAGCTAATTGCACTGTGGTAATTTTTTCTGCTTCTTCGTCTGGAATCTCGCAGTCAAATTCTTCTTCTAATGCCATTACCAGCTCTACAGTGTCGAGTGAGTCAGCACCTAAATCATCAACAAATGATGATGCATTTTTAACATCCGCTTCATTTGCGCCTAATTGTTCAGCCACAATTTTTTTAACACGTTGTTCGATGTCAGACATCTATTTACCCCTTTAATTAAAAATAGCTCTTTCAGCTAAGTGCGTATTCTAGCAAAACTATGCCCAAATACAAAAGTTGTTACAAAAATACTTAAAAAATCCAAAAAAACTCAAATGTTTAAGCGTTGGTGTTAAGCGCTGTACATGCCGCCGTTCACATGTATGGTTTCACCCGTAATATAGGCTGCGCTCGGGCTGGCCAAAAATGCCACGGTTGCTGCAATTTCATTCACATTGCCCAGCCTGCCAAGTGGTACATTCTCTAACATTTTAGCCTTGATCGCCTCTGGCAATTCGGCTGTCATATCCGTATCGATAAAGCCTGGTGCTACGCAGTTCACAGTAATGTTACGGCTTCCTACTTCAGCTGCAAGCGATTTAGTAAAACCAGCCATACCTGCTTTAGCCGCAGCGTAATTGGTTTGACCAGCGTTACCCATATGACCAACCACGCTAGAAATGCTAATAATACGGCCAGCGCGTGCCTTCATCATGGGGCGCAACACTGCTTGGCTCATTCTGTAAACTGAGGTTAAATTAGTTGAAATGACGGCATCCCAATCTTCAGCCTTCATCCGCATCAACAACGTGTCGCGAGTAATGCCTGCGTTATTCACTAAAATAGTGATTTCGCCGAACTTACTGGCAATTTCAGCCAAAACTGCTTCAATTTGTGCCGCATCATTCACATCAAGCGCAATTCCCATGCCGTTAATGCCCGCCGCTTTCAGGCTAGCATTAATGTTTTCTGCACCGCTTGTTGATGTGGCGGTACCAATCACGGTAGCGCCTTGTTTGCCTAATTCTTGTGCAATTGCCGCGCCTATGCCACGGCTAGCGCCCGTGACCAAAGCGATTTGACCAGTGAGATTTGACATAAAATAAACCTTTTAACTATTTGATTTGTTTATAATTAATTGTTAACTATTATTTTGAATGAACTCTAAAACCGCTTCCTTGCTTGTGAATGCCACACATGGTAACTCTGCCATGATTCTCTTCGTTAAACCAGCCAATACTTTGCCCGGGCCGCATTCTGCTGCGTTTGTGATGCCTTGTGTATGAATTGTCTGCACTGTTTCTACCCAGCGCACAGGTGAATACAATTGGCGCACCAATGCATCTTTAATTTTATCTGACTCGCTGTATGACGCTACATCTGCATTATGAATCACAGGAATTTGTGGTGTGCTGATAGCCACTGTTTTTAAGTACGCTGCCAGATTTTCTGCTGCAGGCCTCATCAATGCGCAATGCGAAGGCACGCTGACTGGTAGCGGTAAAGCGCGTTTTGCGCCCTTCGCTTTGGCAATTTCCATGCCTCGTTCCACCGCCGCTTTATTACCTGCAATTACTACTTGGCCGGGTGAGTTCAAATTAACCGCTTCACAAACTTCATTTTGTGCCGCTTCTGCGCATACTGCACGCACAATATCGTCATCTAAGCCTAAGATGGCCGCCATTGCGCCTACACCTTCTGGCACGGCACTTTGCATTACTTCCGCACGATACTTCACTAGCGGCAAGGCATCTGCAAAGCTCAAAGCATTCGCGGCCACTAAAGCAGTATATTCACCCAGGCTGTGACCCGCATGGATATTGGCTTGCGGGCCGCCTGCTTGAATATAAGCACGATAAGTGGCAATGCCTGCTGTTAGCATCAGTGGTTGCGTATGTTGTGTTTGGTTCAACAGTTCATTTGGCTCTGTTGCCATCGCCCAAAAGTCAGTTTTTAAGATGTCAGACGCTTCAGCAAAAGTTTGCTTAATAACGGGATTATCACCGAAACCAGCCATCATGCCGACTGACTGTGAGCCTTGGCCTGGAAAGAAAAATGCAAATTTACTCATATTTTTAAAACCTATTTAATACCTTAGCAGGGCGCTACCCCAAGTAAAACCGCCACCAAACGCTTCCATGAGGATGACGTCACCGCGTTTGATGCGGCCATCACGTACTGCAACGTCTAGCGCAAGCGGAATCGATGCGGCTGAAGTATTGCCATGTTTATCCACTGTGACCACTACTCTATCCATGCTCATGTCGAGTTTTTTGGCGGTGGCTTGCAAAATACGAATATTGGCTTGATGTGGCACCAACCAATCAATGTCACTTTTTTGCATGCCATTGGCAGTGAGTGTTTCATCTACGATTTGGTCTAGTGTATTCACCGCCATCTTAAATACCGCATTGCCTTCCATGGTTACTGTGTCTAGGCCAGACTCACTCCGCGGCACATGCAGCATATTTTCATAATTACCATCGGCGTGTAAATGAGTGGAAATCACACCTTGTGATTCACTAGCTTGCAAAATGACGGCGCCAGCGCCGTCGCCCCACAAAATGCAGTTGCTTCTGTTGGTGTAATCTACAATGCGCGAAAATGTCTCAGCACCCAATACCAGTGCACATTTGGCAGTGCCTGTCTTGATGAAATTATCGGCCGTTGCCAAGGCGTAGACAAAGCCGCTACACACCGCTTGTATATCGAATGCGGGGCAACCAGCAACCCCCAATTTGCGTTGCAATATGGTCGCAACGCTGGGGAAAACTTTATCAGGTGTCGTCGTCGCTACAATAATCAAATCAATATCGCTAACCGTTATACCTGCACTGATAATGGCATTTTTAGCGGCTTCAAACGCCAAATCGCTAGTAAACTCACCTTCTGCTGCAAGGTGGCGTTCGCGTATGCCAGTGCGAGTAAAAATCCACTCATCGGTAGTATCTACCATGGTTTCTAAATCTTTATTAGTAAGGATTTTTTCAGGCAAATAGCTGCCTGTACCCGTTATTTTTGAGTAAAGCTTGTTCGACACTATACAACCTCTTCCGACACATTGGCCATGCTTGGCTGTAAGTGCTCAATTTCTAATTGCTGGGTAATGCGATTCAGTACACCGCTACGCGCCTCTTCAATCGCCACGTGAATAGCATGCAAAAAGGCGATAGGATCTGCCCCGCCGTGGCTTTTAACCACAATGCCGCGCAAGCCCAAAAAACTAGCGCCGTTGTATAGACGGGGGTCTAGACGCTTTTTAAACGCTTTAAGCACCGGCATTGCGCCTAGCGCCATGATTTTGGTCAGCCAGCTACGCTTGAATTCTTGCGTTAAAAATTTGCCCATCATGTGTGCCAAACCTTCGGTGGTTTTTAGCGCTACATTGCCCACAAAACCGTCGCACACCACTAAATCCGTAGTACCTTTAAAAATATCATCACCTTCAACATTGCCGTAAAAATTGAGATGGCTAGCGCGTAGCAACTCAGCAGCCCGCTTCACTACTTCATTGCCTTTAATGTCCTCAGAGCCAATATTTAACAAGCCTACAGTGGGATTCGGCTTGTGCTCAACACAGCTCACTAGCATGGCGCCCATCACCGCAAATTGAAGCAAATGCTCTGCTGTGCAATCCGCATTTGCACCGAGATCTAGCATGTAAGTATTGCCTTTTTCAGAAGGCAATGCAGAGGCAATAGCAGGTCGATCAATGCCTGGTAAAGTTTTCAATACAAATCGTGCTGTTGCCATTAAAGCGCCCGTGTTACCGGCGCTCACACAAGCATTCGCCTCACCAGATTTTACTAAGTTGATAGCCACGCGCATGCTGGAATCTTTTTTATTTTTAAGTGCGCTTTGTGGTGACTCATCCATCAACACCACCTCAGTAGTGTGATGAATACGCAAATTAGGACTAGTATTGGCTTTGTGAGCTTTTAGCTCGGCTTGAATAGCATCCTCAAGACCAACCAGCACAATATTGAGTTGATTATCAGCTTTAAGCGCTGCGAGCGCAGCTGGAACAGTGACATGCGGGCCGTGATCCCCACCCATTGCGTCAATTGCGATTGTAATATCCATCAGACTAATTAGATGTTTTTATGACGCAAATGTCAATGACACGCGTCAATGTGAAAATGCTTGCAGTTTGCAGAGATATGGGCATCAAAGTGTAGTTATTCATGAGTGGCGTATATACTTAGACGTGCAAACGCCGCGCAGTGCGCGGCGTAACAGTCAAGCACCAACAAGAGCGTTAATTACTCGCCTTTTGTCGCAATAACTTTGCGGCCACGGTAATAGCCGCTTGGGCTAATATGATGACGCAAATGTGTTTCGCCAGTCGTTGGCTCTACTGCCAAAGGCGGATTGACTAAAAAGTCGTGTGAGCGGTGCATACCGCGTTTGGAAGGTGACTTTTTGTTTTGTTGAACTGCCATGTGAATACTCCAAAAATTTTGCTAAAACACTGTTGCTTATAAATATGCCGCTGAAAAAAATAGTACAACTAAAATTAAGCGCGCATTTTAATAGAATTGCCGACTAATGTAAATCAATAACTTAGCAATTATTATTAAATACTTAAGTAATTATAAAGCCAACCTCACTTTATGAAACCTTTTAGCACCGCAAATGGGTTAGGATTATCGCCACTTTGGGTATTTAGCTTGCTGCAATCATGTGCATGAATGGGGGCAATTGGCAACGCTAATAGCAACTCATCTTCTATTAATTCACTCACATCCATCTCATGGCTTGCTTCCAGCCAATCAATTTCGTCATTTTCTTCAGCCTCACTTATTTCTGTGCTACTAATTAAATAATCGAAGTTTAAATTCAAACTTATTAGCATTTCGTCTAAGCAGCGCTGGCAAGTAACAGCTAAGTTGGCTTTTATATTTAAATGCAAGCTAGGCTGACGGAACTGCTTGCCAGTGCCCGACAATTGAAACTGAACTTGTGTATTTTCGTGGTTTGTCAGTATTTCCGCTAGGCGTGGCAACTGGGCTGTCACCAAACTATCACTTAGCTCTAGTTGGTTTTTTGCGAATTCTAAGTTGTTAATAATCAAAGATTTTTGCGTCATTTTTAATAAATTCAAGTTTTTTTAAACTGCTTTTAGCATGCTACATATCCCTTACAGTGCGCTTGCGTGTTATACTCTAGCGGTTTTCTAGTTGTTATTTCAAGGCGTTGTAATTTTAAGGCTAAAGTCGTGTTCAAAAAAATTCTAGTGGCTAATCGGGGTGAAATTGCAGTGCGTATTGTACGCGCTTGCTCTGAAATGGGCATTAAATCTGTTGCGATTTATGCTGATGCCGACCGCCATGCGCTACACGTCAAAAAAGCGGATGAAGCCTACAATTTAGGCGCTGACCCAGTTGCTGGCTATCTAAATGCACATAATATTGTCAACGTCGCCGTAGCTGCAGGTTGCGACGCGCTACATCCAGGCTATGGTTTTCTATCAGAAAACCCTGAGCTGGCCGAAATCTGTGCACGTCGCGGCATCAAGTTCATTGGGCCTAGCGCATCGGTGATTCGCCAGATGGGCGATAAGATTGAAGCCCGTAAAGCCATGACTAGCGCCGGTATTCCCTGCACACCTGGTAGCGACGGTAACTTGGCAGATTTAGATGAAGCCGTAGCGCTTGCTAATAAAATCGGCTACCCCGTGATGCTTAAAGCCACTAACGGTGGCGGTGGGCGCGGTATCCGTCGCTGCGATTCAGAGAAAGAGTTATTAGGTAATTACGATCGCGTTATTTCTGAAGCCAGCAAAGCCTTTGGTAAACCTGAAGTGTTTTTAGAAAAATGTGTCGTCACGCCGCGCCATATTGAAGTGCAAGTGATGGCCGATAGTAAAGGGAATGTAATTCACCTGTTTGAGCGTGACTGCTCAATCCAGCGCCGCAATCAAAAACTGATTGAAATCGCACCCTCCCCGCAGTTGAGTCAAGCGCAACGTGATTACATTGGCGGTTTAGCTGTAAAGGCTGCGAAAGCCGTAGGTTACGAAAATGCGGGCACGGTCGAGTTTTTGCTTGATTCAAACAATACATTTTACTTTATGGAAATGAATACACGCCTGCAGGTAGAGCATACCGTCACCGAGACCATTACTGGTGTGGATATTGTGCAAGAGCAAATTCGTATTGCCTATGGTTTGCCCTTGCAATATAAGCAAAATGAAATTAGTTTTCGCGGTTTTGCTATGGAATACCGTATTAATGCGGAAGATCCGAAAAATGACTTTTTGCCCAGTTTTGGCAAAATTACCCGCTATTACTCTCCCGGCGGCCCTGGTGTGCGCATGGATGCTGCCATTTACTCTGGTTACGTGATTCCGCCTTATTACGATTCGATGTGTGCCAAGCTAACGGTGTGGGCGCTGGATTGGGAAGGCGTGGTTGAGCGCGGCCGCCGTGCGCTGGGCGATATGGTGGTGTATGGCGTTAAAACGACCATCCCCTATTATCAAGAAATTATGAAGCACCCTGATTTCAAGGCCGCCAACTTCAACACCAGCTTCGTAGAGAGTCATCCAGAGCTGACCAACTATGCAACAGAATTACCTCCTGAATTGATTGCGGCTGCGATTTCCGCAGCGATTGCAGCGCATGAGGGTATTTAGCATGCTATTTCACATTTAGTAATTTTCATAAAGAAATAAAATTATGAGCAAAATTCACATTACAGAACTGGTTTTACGCGACGGACATCAATCACTTATCGCCACGCGTATGCGCACCGAAGATATGTTGCCCATCTGCAAGCAGCTTGATGCTATTGGTTTCTGGTCAATAGAAGCTTGGGGTGGTGCTACCTTTGATGCTTGCGTTAGGTTTTTAAAAGAAGACCCATGGGAACGCTTAACTAAACTGCGCAAAGCGCTGCCTAACAGCCAAATTAATATGTTATTGCGTGGCCAGAACTTGCTAGGCTACCGCCATTATTCTGATGATGTAGTGCATGCGTTCGTGCAAAAATCTGCCGACAACGGTGTGGATGTGTTCCGCGTGTTTGATGCGCTAAACGATGTACGTAACTTGCGCGAAGCGATTAAGGCTGTTAAAAAAGTGAAAAAGCATGCCATTGGCACGCTTTCTTACACCACCAGCCCAGTGCACGATATCGATTACTTTGTGGCCATGGCTAAACAACTAGAAGACATTGGCGCAGATAGCATTGGCATTAAAGACATGGCAAGTTTGCTCACCCCTACTGCGGCAGGCGATTTAGTCAAAGCACTTAAATCTGCGGTTAGTTTGCCGATTCATGTGCATAGCCATGCTACTTCTGGTTTTGCCAGCATTGCGCTGATGAAAGCAGTTGAAAACGGCGCGTCGATTATCGATACCTGCAATTCCTCCTTTGCCGAAGGTGCCAGCCACCCATCTACCGAAAGCATGGTCGCCGCTTTACAAGGTACCAAATACGACACTGGAATTGACTTGGCCAAGTTGCAAGAAATTACCGCCTATTTCCGCGAAGTGCGTAAAAAATATTGGCAGTATGAAAGCGAGTTTACTGGTGTGGATACTCGTGTACTGGTGAATCAAGTGCCTGGGGGCATGATTTCGAACTTGTCGAATCAATTAAAAGACCAAGGCGCCTTACACCGCATGGATGAAGTGCTGCTAGAAATCCCACGCGTACGCGAAGATTTAGGCTACCCACCTTTGGTCACGCCAACTTCGCAAATTGTGGGCTCGCAAGCGGTGTTGAATGTGATGACAGGCGCGCGCTATAAATCGGTAACCAATGAAGTTAAAAATTACTTTTTAGGTCAATACGGCCAATCGCCAGCACCAGTGAACGCCAGCGTTAAAACTAAAGCCGTGGGTGATGCTGAGGTGATGACTTGTCGCCCAGCGGATGTGTTAGCACCTGAAATGGCGAGATTACAAGCCGAATCTGATCGCATTGCGAAATCAGAGGAGGATGTTTTAACCTATGCCATGTTCCCCGATATTGGCCAAACTTTCTTGCAAGAGCGTAATGCGGGCAGCTTAAAAGTTGAGCCCCTACAAACCAAAGAAACAGGCAATACCAGCGCCGCACGTTTTGCGCCGAATGAGTTCAACGTGACATTACATGGTGAAACTTTCCACATCAAACTCACTGGCAGCGGCCACGCCGGAGAAGAACAGCGTCCGTTCTACGTTTCAGTAGATGGTGTTGCCGAAGAAGTGATTGTAGAAACACTGGACGAAATTGAAGTTTCAGCGAACGGCGTCAGCACTGGCAATAAAAGCAGTGGCAAGAAAAAAACCAGTACGACATCCAGTGGTCGCCCTCGCCCACACCATGCGGGCTGTGTCACCACCGCCATGCCAGGTACTATTGTGGCAGTTAAAGTAAAAGTTGGCGATACAGTGAAAGCTGGCGATGGGGTGCTGGTGATTGAGGCAATGAAAATGGAAAACGAGATTCAAGCCTCTACCTCTGGCACTGTGGTGGCTGTGCATGTGGCTAAAGGCGATAACGTGACGCCAGATGAATCGTTACTGGAAGTGCAACCAGAATAGTCAATTTCAAATTTTTCGTTTGAATAAAAAGCAAAAAGCCGACAGAATGTCTTTGTCGGCTTTTTTAATGCCTAAATTTTAATAACTATACTTTTATCACTAATCAATGAAACAAACCCTAATTTTAGCGTCATCTTCTGAGTATCGGCACGAACTGCTACTTAAACTGCAAATTCCATTTAGTGGTGTTTCTCCGCATGTAGATGAAACACCGCTTGAGGGGGAAAAACCACAAGAAACTGCACTGCGCCTTGCCCAAGTAAAAGCCAGAAAAGTGGGTAGCGATTACCCACATGCGTTGGTCATCGGTTGTGATCAAGTGGCGACGCTAGACGACGAACAGCTTGGCAAACCACTTAATCATGCAAATGCCACCAAACAACTGCAAAAAATGTGTGGGCGCGAAGTCACATTTCATAGCGCATTATGTTTATACAACGCCGCCACAGGCAATATGCAAGCGGAGGTGGTGCCATATGTGGTGCGGTTCAGGCAGCTGACTGACGAACAAATTGAAAACTATCTCAGCAAAGAGCAGCCTTACCATTGCGCTGGTAGTGCTAAATCAGAAGGCTTAGGTATTGCGCTGATTGAGCGCATGCTAGGCGAAGACCCAAATGCATTGATTGGTTTACCCCTCATTAAGCTGATTAACATGTTACAGAACGAAAATGTTAAGGTGATATAAGCGCCGTGAGTGCAAAAGTGGTAGCGCGCAAACAAGCCCCACAGAGGCGCGTCAACGTAATACAAACATCGCCGTTTTAGAATCACCAACCTTTCTGGAGATTTTCATGTTTAAACCCCGCCTTCTTGTCTTTGCCATCAGCACACTTTTCTCTTTAGGCGTTTCTGCCGTGGATAATAATCAAAACAATTTAATTGAAGCCCGCAGTACACTCGACGACCAACAAAGTGTCGCAGTCACCATTTATAACCAAGATTTAGCACTGGTAAAAGATACGCGTAAAGTCAGTATTAAGTCCGGTTTAAGCGCACTGGCATTGCGCGATGTAAGTGCGCAAATACGCCCAGAAACTGCGCTCTTAAGAAGTATCAACGCGCCTGGTAGCCTAATCCTGCTAGAACAAAACTTTGATTTTGATTTGCTCACCCCACAAAAAATGTTAGAAAAATACGTGGGGAAAACCGTCAGCATCATCAAAACTAACTACAAAACTGGTGAAGAAACCACTGAGCAAGCCACGGTGTTAGCCGCCAATAACGGCGTGGTGCTTAAGATAGGCAACCGCATTGAAACTGGAATACCAGGTAGGATTGTGTATGACGATGTGCCCGCCAATTTGCGCGATAGGCCCACTTTGGTGACGCAAATCAACAATAAAGGCGCAACTGAGCAAACGGTTGAATTAAGCTACCTCACTGGTGGCTTGGGCTGGAAAGCGGATTATGTAGCTGAGCTAAACGACAAAGAAGATAAGCTGGATTTATCCGGCTGGGTCACACTCACTAATACCAGCGGCGCCAGTTATAAAAATGCAAAACTGCAATTGGTGGCAGGCGATGTCAATCGCGTGCAACAAAATATGCGCCCAATGGTGAAAAATATGCGTATGGAAAGCATGGTAGCAGACGCTGCCGCGCCGATGGCGGAAGAAAGCCTGCTGGAATACCATTTATACACGCTAGACCGCCCCACCAACATTATGGAAGCGCAAACCAAGCAAGTGGCCTTATTGTCTGCTACGGGCGTTCCAGCGCGTAAAGAACTGGTATTGCGTGGTGCTGATTACTACTATTCTGGTCAATACGGTGAAATTGGTACCAAGATGAAAGTGGGCGTGTTTGTTGAGTTTGACAACAAGGAAGCCAGTAAACTCGGCATGCCATTGCCCAAAGGCGTGCTACGTGTCTATAAAAAAGATAGTCAAGGTAACGCGCAATTTGTGGGCGAAGATAATATTGACCACACCCCAAAAAATGAAACGGTACGTTTAAAATTGGGTGAGGCATTTGATGTGACTGCAGACAAAAAACAAACCGATTTTAAAGTGTTGCCGCGCCCCAGCAAAAACACCAACGCTTATGAAAGCGCGTTTGAGCTAGTGCTTAAAAATGCAAAAAAACAAAAAGTAAGGGTGACCGTGCAAGAGCCGATTAGTGGCGATTGGAAAATTTTGTCTGAAAGCCACCCACACAACAAAGCCAATAGCCACTTAGCGGTGTGGAAAATTGATATTCCTGCAGAAAGCAGCACCACACTGACTTACAGGGCTGTAGTTAAGTATTAGAAAGCAAAGTACTAGCAAGTAAATTACTCATAGGCTAATTAGCAAATTTTACCGAGAGATTTTAGATGCCCTGTAAGCCAATACCCATGCGGCCTGCAGGGCATGCCTTTTAATGGTATGCTTAATCAAATAACAAACTAAATGAAACAGGCTTAAATGAAATACGGCACGCTCTACCTTATCCCTGTCACGCTTGGCGATGAAAATATCGCCGCCCTTCTGCCTACAAGTCTGCCGCCAGACGTGATTAAAATCGCCCAAAACCTTGAGCATTTTGTGGTGGAAAGTGAAAAGTCAGCGCGTCAATTTTTAAGCGCCATTAAAACTGCCAAACCTGTACGTGAACTCACCTTAAGTTTGCTCAACGAACACACGCTAGATAAAGACATCACCGCACTGCTGGCGCCTTTACTAAAAGGCCAAGATGTTGGGCTAATGAGCGATGCTGGTTGTCCAGGTGTAGCCGACCCAGGTGCAAAACTAGTCGCACTTGCGCATCAAAAAAATATAAAAGTTGTGCCGTTTGTCGGCCCTAGTTCTATTTTATTAAGCTTGATGGCCAGTGGTTTAAATGGTCAGCAATTTACATTTTTGGGTTATTTGCCGGTAGATAAACAGGCGCGAAATATGAAGCTGAAAGAAATCGAAAAACGCTCACAAGCCCATAACGAGACGCAGATTTTTATCGAAACACCCTACCGCAACCAGCACATGCTAGAAGCAATTTTAAACAGCTGTAACGCCAATACCCTCGTATGTTTTGCCTCACAAGTCAGCTTGCCAGATGAATTGATAGTGACTAAACGTATTAGCGAATGGAAACAAAGTGCACTGCCAGATTTACATAAAAAACCAACGGTGTTTTTACTGTTATCCTAAAGACTATGGCTGAATACATACCAATACCAGAGCAACGAACAGAGGGTTACTTCCCTAATACCGGGAATACAATCATTGAACTCCATCGACTACTAGCAATTTTTTTGGCAAGTAAAAACTTTGCTAAATTATGTAAAAATTACCCTGGAGAAGGCTTTGACCCAATCCATAAGATTCAAGAAGTAGAAGAAGATGAAGTTACTAGAATCCTTCTAAGTCTCGCAATAACTGCTCGAGTTATAGACGACCGTGAAGATAGAGTGTTCGGGTTTCTTGGCTCCGATTGCGGAACACTACAAAAGAATACAGAGAACTTAGAAGCAGAAACTCTCGAATTAAGAGAAGCTTGCAACAAAATAATTCATGCTAAAACCGTGCGATTTGATGTTGAGGAACTTAATGTACAGCAATATTTAAATCCTATCATCTACCTATACGGTAGCACTCAAGGTAAGGAGTGGAGAGCTCAACTTGATGTTATCAAGTTCTGTAAAGAATATGTGTCAATTGTTTGTAAATTTTATTAAAGCACGTACAGGCGCATAACTCAAACGATGTTGTGGGCAAATGCCATGTGCCTGCAAAGCCAATAGATGCTTAGGTGCGGGGTAGCCTTTATGCTGTGCAAAACCGTATTGAGGGTATTGTTTATCTAGCTCATACAACTCAGCATCACGCGCGACTTTTGCCAGAATTGATGCGGCTGAAATGGCTTGTACTTTGCTATCGCCCTTCACTATTGCTTCGCACGGCAAACTGATTTTGGGGCTTTTGTTGCCGTCTACCTGAACCAAATCTGGTGTGATATTAAACTGTACTTGCATGGCCTCTATGGCGCGCTTCATAGCTAATAAACTAGCTTGAAGTATATTGATTTCATCGATTTCTTGGCAGGTGCAACTGGCAATGCCCCATGCCAGCGCTTTAGTTTTAATTTCGGCGCTTAAAAAATCACGCTTTTTCTCGGAGAGTTTTTTAGAATCCGCTAAACCTTCAATCGGATTATTCACATCTAATATCACCGCCGCCGCGTATACGCTACCGGCTAGCGGCCCGCGCCCTGCTTCATCAACACCGCAAATTAGCATAATGCATCCGAATTATGCATTTTAGAATTCTCTACAGATATGACAGCACAACCTGTGCAGCTTTTTTGGCGCTGTTTTGCTTTAAGCTTTTATGAATGCTGGTAAATTCCTGCTCGATTTCTTTAATGCGGGTTTTATCTACCAACAATAATGAAACAGCATCGGCCAGTTTTTGTGGCGTGGCTTCTTTTTGCAGCAGCTCTGGCACCACAAATTTACCCGCTAAAATATTGGGCAACCCCACATAAGGCAAATAATTCATGCGCTTCAATATCCACCAGCTAAGTGTTGGCATGCGGTAGGTAATCACCATCGGACGCTTAAGTAGCGCCGCCTCTAGCGTGGCGGTGCCAGAAGCGACCAGCACCACATCGGCAGCTTGCATGGCATCGTGTGCATGGCCAAATAAAATATCGAGCTCCAAATGTTCTAGGTTGATACGCTCCGAACTCAAGTTTTCTGCATCAGCTTTATCCTGCAGACTTTTTTCTAAACTTACTTTTTCTAAAGTCATTCTTTCTTGTATATTTTTATACAGCGCTTGTTCAAATATCTGCCTTGTTTCACGGGTAATGAGCGGGACTAGAAATTGAGTGTTTGCATTATCTTGGTGAATCATGAGCGCAGTTTTAACAAATAGATCTGCGTGCTGGTGCACTTCGGATTGGCGACTACCAGGCAACATGGCCACCACAAACTTTCCATTTTCAATCTTAAGTAAATCGCGCGCAGCCTGCTTGCTGGGCTTTAGCGGTATTTCATCAGCGAGCGGATGGCCAATAAAGGTAACAGGTACCTTGGCTTTTTCGTACAAGGCTGGCTCAAACGGAAACAGTGCCAGCATATGCGACACTGCGCGTTTAATTTTGCCCATGCGCCCGCCGCGCCAGGCCCAAATTGAGGGGCTAACATAGTGTATAGCTGGAATGCCACGCTTTTTAAGTTGACGTTCTAGCCAAAAATTAAAATCTGGCGCATCCACACCAATAAAAATATCGGGTTTTTCGGCTAACAACTGTTTAAGTAAGCTTTTGCGTAACTTGAGCAAGCCGTATAAATGCTTTAGCACTTCTACATAGCCACGCACAGAGAGCTTTTCGATAGGGAATAAAGACTTGGCGCCTTCTGCCGCCATTTTTGGCCCTGCAATGCCGATAAAAGTTAAATCGCTACGTTGCGCTTTGAGCGCACGCATCAAATGACATCCCAGCAAGTCCCCAGAAGCCTCGCCGGCTACGATTGCAATTTTTGGCATACTACACTTAAAGAAGGTTAGCGGATAATTCCGCGGTTGCTGCTTATTAGAAATTCGCTTAATAATTTGATTTCTTTACAGCTTTTTTGCATCTCGGCCAATTCTAGCTTGGCTTCTTCTAAAGTTAAACTATTTCGATACAGTGTCTTATAGGCACGTTTAATTTGCAGTATGGTATCAGCATCAAAGCCTCGTCGTTTTAAGCCCTCAGCGTTGATACCATGCGGTTGTGCGTCATAACCTGAGGCGGTGATGTATGGTGGAATATCTTTAAACACCACCGAACCCACTGCCGTAATCACATGTGCGCCAATTTTACAGAACTGATGAATCAGCGTAAAACCACCTAAAATTGCGTAATCGTGAATATCCACGTGCCCTGCCAGCGAGCTATTGTTGGCCATAATGGTGTTGTTGCCAATCGTACAATCGTGCGCAATATGCACGTAGGCCATAATCCAGTTGTCATTACCGATTTTGGTGACGCCTTTATCTTGCACAGTGCCTCGGTTAAAGGTGCAGAACTCTCTAATGGTGTTGTTATCGCCAATTTCTAGTGTTGTGGGCTCGTCTTTATATTTTTTGTCTTGCGGTTGTTCGCCCAAGGATGAAAATTGAAAGATTTGATTGTTTTTACCAATGCTAGTTGGCCCTTTTAAAGCCACATGGCTACCAATACGCGTGCCAGCGCCTACTTTAACCCCTGCACCAATCGTGGTGAAGGCACCTACTTCTACACTGAAATCCAGTTCAGCTTTGGGGTCAATAATAGCGCTTGGGTGAATTTTCACAGACGACATACTTAATTTTTAACTTTAACTTATAGTTTTAATTATTTGATTTTACTTTATATTTTTATTTATAAATTTTATTTTTTATCAATAGCTTTTAAAATACACATCATACTTGCTTCTGCCACCACTACGCCATCTACTGTAGCTACGCCTGTGTATTTCCAGATTCCCTTAAGAATACGGTCGATTTTTACATTTAAAATAATTTGATCGCCAGGAGACACGGGTTTTTTAAAGCGGGCGCTGTCTATACCAGCAAAATAATACACAGAGTCATCGGTTGGCTTGCTGCCCATGGTTTTAAATGACAAGATTGCGGCGGCCTGCGCCATGGCTTCTACAATCAGCACGCCGGGCATGACTGGATGATAAGGAAAGTGACCAGGGAAAAATGGTTCATTCACGCTTACATTTTTTAGCGCCGTAATTTCTTTACCAATTTCCATCGAAACCACGCGGTCAATCAATACGAATGGGTAACGGTGCGGTAAATGATCGAGGATTTCGTGAATATCCATACTGGTAGATGCAATATCTGTCATTTTAGATTCTCTATGTTTTTTTATCAGCAGCCAGTATTGCAACCATCTGCTCTAAGGCTTTTATTTTATCTGTTAATTGGCTCAGATGGGGACTTAAGTGGCGAATATTTGCAGCTGTTTTTAGCCAATCCTCATGCGCTTGTGAGGGCATCAGCGCAGTATAAGTGCCCGCTTTGTGTATGGAGCGCATGATCATACTACCCGGGGAAATGGTCACTTCATCTGCAATCGTCAAATGCCCTAAAATCATAGCGGCTCCACCAATTTTACAGTGCTTGCCAATAACTGCACTACCTGCAATACCTACGCAGCCAGCAATCACGGTATGCGCACCGATACGACAGTTGTGCGCAATTTGAATTAAGTTGTCTAGTTTTACGCCCTCTTCGATGACTGTATCGTCGATTGCACCACGATCTATAGTGGTATTAGCACCGATATCGACGAAATCATGTATCACCACACGCCCTACCTGAGGAATTTTTACCCAGTGTTTTTTGCCATGATTGGCTTCTTCTGCATAGCCAAAACCATCGTTACCTATGACACAGCCCGAAAAAAAATGGCAGTTTTTGCCAATTTGCGTACCATGTTTAATGGTGACATTGGCTTCTAAGATAGTGTTATCCGCAATACTTGAATTTCGCTCAATCACACAACCAGAGCCAATGGTAACGTTGTTACCAAACGTTACATGATGCTCAATCACAACATGTGCGCCTATTCTACAACTTGCTGGCACGTTAGCAGAAGCTTCAATGACTGCACTGGCATGAATGCCATTAGGAGTAGCATAAACAGGATTTAGTAGTTGGGATACCTTTGCAAAATAAGCATAAGGGTTATCGGTAATAATTTTAGGTAAGCTGGTTAAATCGGCGTGCTCAGGCCGAATAATCACAGCACCGGCAGCAGTACTAGTTAGCTGCACTTTATATTTAGCATCGTTAAAAAAAGCAATGGCACCAGCTTGCGCTAATGCCAATGAGCCTACGCGAGATATTTGCGTGTCAGGATTGCCTGATATTGAACCACCAAGCTGTTGGACGATTTGCTGAAGCGATAAATTCGGATGCATTTGATATTTTCATACCGCAAATTTAAATACTATTTTTACCGAGCAACTTATTTTTTACCTAGTAACTTGAGCACTTTGTCGGTAATATCAATTTTTTTGCTGGCATAGGCCACGCCGCTATATACCACTAGATCATAGCCGTCGGCTTCTGATACCGTCTGCACGGCTTTATTAATGCGGTCTTGCAGGTTAGCGAGTTCTTCATTTTTACGTAAGTTGATGTCCTCGCGTAGTTCGCGTTGCTTACGTTGGAACTCAATTTTTAAGCTGGACACATCACGCTCTTTGTTACGGCGATCTGTTTCAGAAATAGTTAGCCTATCTTTGTCTAGCACAGTCTCAATATCCCGAATCTGTTTTTGCATACGATCTAATTCTTGTGATTTTGGACCAAACTCACGCTCAAGTTTTTTACCACTTTCTGCTGTTTGAGGTGCTTCTTGTAGGATTTTATCTACTTGCACATAGCCTATCTTAAGTTCTGCAGCATTTAAGCTTGCAGAAAATAAAAAAGCCGCTAATAATAGAATTTTAGGTAATAAAATCTTAGACTGGAAATTCAATTTACTTCCCCTCACTGTTACTGTACACGCTACACATTATTACTAACTTGCTATACGTCAATTCTACATGCATTGGCTCTACTATTAAACTAGAAGCGCAAGTATATTAACTTAATTAAAATTGTTGCCCAAGTTGAAACTGCAAGGTTTCTGTTCTATCTGTATCTGATGCGTTGAGTGCTTTAGCAAACACCAGTTTCAAAGGACCAAATGGAGAGAACCAGCTAATGCCTACGCCAGCGCCATATCTTAGCTCACCAAAATCGATACTCTCATTATTTCCATACACATTGCCTGCATCAATAAAAGCACTAAGACGAAATTGAGATGAATTTTTAATCAGTGGAACCGGAACAAATATCTCAGCGTTTCCCACAAACCGAGTTGTTCCACCAACAGCAAAATCTTCATTAGTACCTGGATCAAAATCGCGTGGACCAATAGATCCATTTTCGTAGCCACGTACAGAGTTTACGCCACCCACATAAAAGTTTTTAAAGAATGGATATTCTTTATCGCCATAAGCATCTCCATAGCCTACTTCACCATTCAACATAAAGGTCACATTTTTAGTTATATCTTTATACCAAGTATGTTTATATTCAACTTTATAGTATTCCAAATCTAATACTGGTAAAGACACCTCTGCACTTAATCTTTGTAGCACGCCTTTGTTAGGAAACAAGACATTATCGCGCGAATCGTGTGACCAAGCTGCAGAGAGCTGTACTGAGTTACTGGTACAGCCACTTGCATTGCCGCAAAAATCTAAGTATTGCTTAGGGCTTTCCGAAGATAATTCAATTTCGGTAAAGTCAGCAGTTAATCCTGCAGATATAAAATCTCTTTCACCTAGCGGCAAGCCAAAACGCACACCAGTACCGTATGAGCTACTATTGTATGTACCAATATTGAGTGATTCCGTATCAACATCGCGTCGATATATATCGAATCCACGGCTTACGCCGTCAGGCGTAAAATAAGGGTCAGTATAAGAAAGTGAGTAGGTTTTATTAACTTGACCTGTATTCACTTGCAGTGACACACGGTTCCCAGTGCCTAAAAAGTTGGGTTGGTTCACAGTAACACCCAGCACCACGCCTTCGTTACTTGATAAGCCTGCTCCAAACTGAATGCTACCTGTTGATTTTTCGGTTACATTTAAGTTCAAATCTACCTGGTCGGTAGTGCCAGGTACAGGAGGCGTTTCAACATCCACCGTGTCGAAATATTGTAACCGCTCTAAACGCTCTTTTGATCGATTGATTTTATCCCCAGCATACCATGCAGACTCTAATTGACGCATTTCGCGGCGCAACACAGAATCTCGTGTGCGCGTGTTGCCAGTTAGGTTGATGCGGCGCACATATACACGCTTACCAGGGTCAACAAAAAAAGTGAAAGCGGCAGTGTGGTCTTGTTTATTAATCTCAGGGATTGCATTTACATTAGAGAACGCATAACCCTCATTGCCCAGCCTGTCGCTAATGGCTTTGCTGGTTTCCGTCACTAATTGGCGGTTAAAAGTATCACCTTTACTGATTTTAACCAAAGGCTTCAAATCCTCTTCTGGCACTTGCAACTCACCAGCCAGCTTGACATCACTAATGGTGTACTTTTCACCCTCGGTAACATTAACAGTAATATAAATGTCTTGCTTATCTGGCGATATAGACACTTGTGTAGAATCAATCGAGAACTCTAAGTAACCCTGATTCATATAAAACGACTTCAGCGTTTCCAAATCTGCGGTAAGTTTTTGCTTAGAATATTGATCGTCTTTATTCCACCAGCTCATCCAGTTTGGCGTAGTTAACAGAAACTCAGCACGTAAGTCTTCGGTAGTAAACACGTTATTACCTACAATATTGATGTCGCGAATTTTGGCAACAATACCTTCTTCAATCTCAAACCTCACAGCCACGCGGTTGCGCTCTAAGGGAGAAACCACTGTTTTAACGGTGGCACCATATTTGCCTTGTGCTAAATATTGACGTTTAATTTCTTGCTCGGCGCGATCTAACTGGGATTTATCGAATATTAAGCCTTCAGAAATACCAATCTGCTTCAAACCTTCAGTCATTTTGTCTGATGGGAACGATTTATTGCCACTAAAATCGATTTTCGCAATAGCAGAACGCTCCTGCACCGTCACCACCAGCACATCACCATCGGCTTCGATACGTACATCTTTAAAAAAGCCTGTGTTATAAAGCGATTTAATCGCTTGCGTGGCTTTTTCTTCACTCATCACATCCCCCGCTTGCACGGGCAAATAAGTAAATATCGTCCCTGCTTCGGTGCGTTGCAAACCCTCTACACGGATATCTTTAATCACAAATGGCTCTAATGCAAGCGCTTGTTGGCTAAAAAGTGCAAAGATGAGTGCGGAAATATGTCGCGTTTTAAATAAATGATTCACTGTAAACAAATTATGTGTCCATGTTTGATGAAGTAGTCTATCAAGCAAAAGTTATCAATTAAGCAACCTGTTGAAATCGTTAAATATCGCCAACGTCATCAATAAGCCGAGTATAGCAAAGCCTATTTTTTGACCTGCCAGCATGATGCTTTCTGAGACTGGTGAGCCTTTAAAAATCTCAACCGTATAATACATCAAATGACCGCCATCTAACACTGGTATTGGCAAAAGGTTAAGTACGCCAATGCTAATACTGACTAAAGCTAAAAAGCTTAAAAACGTTTTTAAACCCATGTGGGCACTTTTTCCAGCATAGTCGGCAATGGTGACTGGGCCACTAATGCTTTTTAATGACACTTGCCCCAGCAGCAATTTACCAAGCATCTTAAGACTAAAAACTGAGGTGTCCCAAGTTTTACTGACTGCTTTTTGTAAGCTTACCAGTGGCGAATAATTGAATTTCACCAATAGTTTGTCCAATTCTTTTTGGTCTATCTTCACTGCTGCGCCCATGCGACCCACACTTTTGCTATCTTCTTTTACTTTTTCGGGCGTTGCGGCAATACGCAACGTTTTTTGCGCGCGTTCAATCTCAAACCAGAGTTTTTTGTTCGGGCTGGTTTTAACAATATTCACTACTTGTTGCCAATCGGTAATTGTCACGCCATCTATACTTATGATCTTATCCTCTACCCTAAAACCTGCTTTTTCTGCAGTGCTATCAGGCAGAATCTCGCCAATCACCGCAGGGATAGTCGGTCGATACTCTTCCAAACCGATTTTCTTAAGCACATCCACTTCGCTGTCATTATTAACGCCTGCGAAGCTCAAGGTATGTTGAAACAGTTCATTGTTTTGATTGATGGCTTCGATTACTACACTTTTATTTTCGAGTGACTCTTCAAGCAGTATCCAGCGTGCTTCTTGCCAAGAACTTACAGGCTCACCATTGATTTTTTGTAAGATCTCGCCAGAAGTTAAGCTAGCTTGCGCTGCCAACCCGTTACTCATCACCTCACCAATAATGGGCCGCGTGCCTGTAACCCCCAGCATGAACAAGACCCAATACAGTACAATCGCCAGCAGTAAATTTGCTAGCGGCCCTGCAATGACAATGGCGATGCGCTTCCAGACACTTTGCCGATTAAACGCGCGCTGCAACTCTGTTTCAGAGTAATTGATTTTAGGTAGTTCTGGGTTGGCTGCTTGCTCTGCTTTTAACTCACGCTCGTCGAGCATTTTTACAAAGCCACCTAGCGGAATCGCAGCCAATACAAATTGCGTCTTATCTTTACTAAAGGTTTTTTGCCATAAAGGTTTACCAAAGCCAATTGAAAACTTAAGCACTTTGACGTCACACCAGCGTGCGACTTGAAAATGGCCATACTCATGAATGGTGACTAATAACCCGATGGTGACAACAAAGGCAACTAGCGTCATCATACGGTTGCGATAAGCCTAGCGTTATTTTTTGAGGTATTCGCTTCGGCAAAGCGCCTTGCTACTGCATCCACTTCAATTAGTTGTGCTAGCGATGACACAGGCTCAGCAGGAATATGATCTAGTGCGTTTGCAATCAATTTGGGAATATCTAAAAAGTGAATTTGCTTACTTAAAAATGCTGCTACCGCCACTTCGTTGACGGCATTGAGAATGGTAGGTGCAGTGCCACCGAGTTCAAGCGCGTCATAAGCCAATTGTAAACATGGAAAGCGTTTAGTATCGGGCGCTTCAAATTCTAACTTAGCAATTTCCAACAAATTGAGTGAAGCTACGCCAGAATCAATGCGACTAGGATAAGCCAAAGCATAGGCAATTGGTGTGCGCATATCTGGATTGCCCAGTTGCGCCAACACACTGCCATCTAGGTATTCCACCATCGAATGAATGACGCTTTGTGGATGCACGACGACGTCGATTTGATTGGGCTTCGCATTAAATAGCCAATGTGCCTCAATCACCTCCAGTCCCTTATTCATCAGGCTGGCAGAATCAATGGTGATTTTTGCACCCATCACCCAATTAGGATGCTTTAAAGCTAACTCAGGTGTTACATTCTCCAATTGTGTTTGCGTGTAACCTCTAAATGGCCCGCCAGATGCAGTTAAAATGATTTTTTTAACGCCCATTGCATGCATATCGCTGGTAGCCAATAAATTAGCACTTGCTGGAGGCAACACTTGAAATATTGCATTATGCTCACTGTCAATTGGCAACAGAGTAGCCCCGCCTGCCTTGACTGCTTGCATAAATAAACTGCCCGCCATCACCAGCGTTTCTTTATTTGCCAACAATATACGTTTACCCGCTTTAGCTGCAGTCATGGCAGGTTTTAAGCCAGCCGCACCGACAATAGCCGCCATTACGCTATGTACTTTGTCATCACTGGAAATTTGCTCTAACCCGCCAATGCCTGATAATACTTGGGTGTGACTGCCATATGCTTTTAATTGACTACGCAACTCATGGGCAGCTTTCTCGCTTAACATCACGGCATAGTTAGGCTTGTATTGGACGCATTGTTCAAACAGTGCTGTTACATTACTGTTGGCAGCTAGCGCGTAAGCCTTATATAGATTGGGGTGGCGAGCAATCACATCTAATGTTTGCTTGCCGATGGTGCCCGTACTACCTAAAATAGTGATATTTTGCACTGTCGTTACGACCATAAGTTGTATACGTAAATCATTAAAATTGCGATGGGTAGGCTGGGAATGATGCCATCAATTCGATCTAAAATACCACCATGACCAGGCAACAATTGGCCGCTATCTTTCATATTGGCTTGGCGCTTTAACATAGACTCAAATAAGTCGCCAATAACACCAAAACTGGTGATTAGCCATAACGCTGGAAATATTGCGAAGTTATTGATGTTGAATGTAAAGTATAAAATAATCCCATAAATAGTAACGGCAATCTGCGCACCCAGCACACCCTCCCATGTTTTTCCTGGACTAATGCTGGGGGCAAGTTTGTGCTTACCAAAATTTTTCCCAGCAAAATAGGCAGCGCTGTCTGCAATCCAAATCGTTGCAAGTAGTGCCAGCAATAACCGTGGATCTGCACCTTTTGCGCAAATTAGCGCAAACCAAATTGACGCCATCAACAAAAGCCCCAGTAATGCTAGCACGTATTTGTTAACTACCCATTTCTTAGCTAGCCAGATTGGTACAACCAGCGTCCAAAATAAAGCCACAATAAAAAAAACATTAAGTGATTTGAAGAAAAACCAATGGAAGCCATGTTGACCCAGCATCTGCACTGCAATGAGCCCTGCCACAGTAAAAACAGCCAAATAAATAGTACGCTGTTTAGTGAGCAATTGAATCATGCCAGCCCACTCATTTAAGGCCAGCAAAGCTAACACCAACATGCCATACGCCCAATAGGTATTGGAAAGCGTAAATAACGCAGGAATGAAGACAGCAACCAGCATTAATGCGGTGATGATGCGCGTCTTAAGCATGATTTTTAAACATAATTTGAGCTAAGCATTAGGAGTTAGCCAATTGTTCACTGGTCCTGCCAAAGCGACGCTCGCGCTGTTGGTAAGACTGGATGGCTAATTGAAAAGCTTTGTCATCAAAATCTGGCCAAAGTGTGTCAGTAAAGTAAAACTCAGTATAAGCCAGCTGCCACAACAAAAAGTTACTTACACGTTTTTCGCCACCAGTGCGAATGAATAGGTCAGGCTCTACCGCATAGTGCATGGCTAAATACGGCGCCAAATCCTCTTCGGTAAAATTAGTTTTATTGGAGTTGTTGCCGACCATTTGATTGGTGGCATTTAAAATATCCCATCGCCCGCCATAATTTGCAGCAATAGTTAGGGTTAAACCAGTATTATTTGCGGTTAATTGTTCTGCAGCTTGTATTTGTGCCACTAATTCGGCATTAAACTTACTCTGATCACCAATTAAAATCAGACGAATATTATTTTCATGTAACTTAGTGACTTCACGCCTAAGTGCGTCCATAAACAAACCCATCAAAAACGACACCTCATCTTCAGGACGGCGCCAATTTTCACTACTGAAGGCAAATAAGGTCAGATACTTTACGTTAAGTTTTGCGCATTGCTTGACTAAATCGCGCACCGTTTCTACACCGCGCTTATGACCTGCTACACGAGGTAAAAAACGCTTTCTCGCCCAACGGCCATTGCCATCCATAATCACAGCAATGTGATTTGGAATTTCCCCTGAAATTGGAATGGTTTGCGTAGAGCTGGAAAATAAACCCACTAATGTTTACCTAAATTAAGTTAGCCTAGTTAATCAAACAGCCATCAAATCAGTTTCTTTGGCTGCGAGCAACCTGTCTACCTCTAGTACTGCTTTATCGGTAAGTTTTTGTACCTCATCTTGCGTACGGCGCTCGTCATCTTCACTAATTTCTTTATCTTTAAGTAATCTTTTCAGAGTGTCATTGGCGTCGCGTCGCACGTTCCTAATCGCCACTTTGGCACCTTCTGCTTCACCACGTACGATTTTAGTTAAATCGCGTCGCCTCTCTTCTGTCAGCATAGGCATTGGCACGCGCACAAGGTCGCCATTCGTAGCAGGGTTTAAGCCTAAATCGCAATCGCGAATGGCTTTTTCCACCTTGCCTATCATATTTTTTTCGTAAGGCTGTACGTGTATAGTGCGCGCATCGCCCAAATTCACATTGGCCACTTGATTAACTGCCACCATGCTACCGTAATACTCCACCATCACATGGTCTAGCAAGCCAGTATGAGCGCGGCCTGTACGCACTTTGGCTAAATCGTTTTTTAAGGCTTCTAGCGATTTTTGCATCTTGCTATCAGCAGTTTTTTTAATATCATCTAACATGTAACTCTCCAACTAAATACGCTCACTAAACTTTTTCAAAATACTTAGGTTACGAATTGGCTACTATCCAGCCACTACGCGTGTACCTTCTTTTTCACCCATCACCACACGCTTGAGTGCGCCAGCTTTAAAAATATTAAATACGGCAATCGGTAGTTTTTGGTCACGACACAAGGTAAACGCGGTTGCATCCATCACTTTTAAGTCTTTATGAATCGCTTCATCAAAAGTGACTGTGTCATATTTAGTTGCTTCAGGGTCTTTTTTAGGGTCTGCCGTATAAATACCATCTACTTTGGTGGCTTTGAGTACTATTTCCGCGTCTATTTCCATTCCGCGCAAAGCTGCTGCAGTATCTGTTGTAAAGAAAGGGTTGCCAGTGCCTGCACCAAATATAACTACACGCCCTTTTTCTAGCGCACGCAAGGCTTTTGCCCGCACATAAGGTTCAACAAACTCGATACCCAGCGCGCTTTGTACACGTGCTTCAACGCCCACATGGCGCATCGCGTCTTGCAGTGCCAAGGCGTTCATCACGGTTGCCAGCATGCCCATGTAATCGGCAGTGGCTCTATCCATACCCGATGCTGCAGGCGCCACGCCACGAAAAATATTGCCACCACCAATGACAATGCCTACTTCAACACCTAACTCAACGATATCTTTCACTTGCGCTACGATGTCCGTAATCGTTGCACGGTTAATGCCATAGGCGTCATCGCCCATCAGTGCTTCGCCTGAAAGTTTAAGTAAGATGCGTTTAAATGCAGGTTTTGCCATGCGTTTCCCAGTAATTTTAAGTTTGCTTATTTAATCACAAACTTGGCGTGTTTGCTCGGTTTTTAAGGCAAATTATAGAAGTCCTGACGAAAAAAAAGTGGACACGAAGTCCACTTTTTCATTAGATAAGACTATACCTTAGCGGCTGCCGCTACCTCTGCAGCATAATCCACTACCGCTTTTTCAATGCCCTCACCTACTGTGTACATAGTGAAAGAAGCAACTGATGCGCCTTTAGATTTTAATAATGATTCAATGGTAAATTTGTCATCTTTAACAAACACCTGACTGAGCAAAGTCACTTCCTTTAAAAATTTTTGCACAGTACCATCCGCAATTTTTTCTAACATTGTTTCTGGCTTGCCCGCTTCTTTGGCTTTCTCAATCGCCACACGACGTTCAGCTTCAATTAAATCTTGTGAAATCCCGCTCGCGTCGAGTGATTTTGGTTTTGCCGCCGCAATGTGCATAGCAATATCTTTGGCTAATGTGTCATCACCGCCAACCAAATCCACCAATACGCCAATTTTGCTACCATGAACATAACTAGCCAATTTGCCAGCTGCATTAATTTTTACGAATCGACGTGGGGTAATGTTTTCGCCAATTTTACCTACCAACTGTGCACGGGTTTCTTCAACGGTTGCACCACGCATGGCTAGTGCGCCAACTGCAGTAATATCTGCTGCATTGTTTGCTGCAACAATACCTGCCAACTCACTGGTAAACGCTAGAAAGTCTTCATTTTTTGCGCAGAAGTCAGTTTCGCTATTCACTTCAATCATTGCGCCAGATTTGCCATCCGCCGCAATTGAAACACCCACGGTGCCTTCTGCAGCCACGCGCCCTGCGGCCTTGCTGGCTTTGTTGCCAAAGCGTACACGCAAAATTTCTTCTGCACGCGTCATGTCGCCTTCAGCTTCTGTGAGTGCTTTTTTACAATCCATCATTGGCGCATCGGTGCGCTCACGTAATTCTTTTACCATGCTTGCGGTAATTTCAGCCATGTCTTTAGCTCCTAATAGGTATATTTAACGTATATTTTTTAAATAGAAAAAGGGGCTATACGCCCCTTTTCAATTGAAACTATTATTCAGCTGCAACTTCTTCGGCCGCAACTTCTACTGTTTCTTCTTTAGCAGATTTTACCAGTTCAGTAATCGCATTAGCGCGACCATCTAACACCGCATCGGCCATACCGCGTGCATACAAACGTATCGCACGTGAAGAGTCGTCGTTGCCTGGAATCACATAAGCTACGCCGTCTGGTGAGTTATTAGTATCCACGATACCAATCACTGGAATGCCTAATTTAGCTGCTTCAGTAATCGCACCGCTTTCGTGGCCCACATCGATAATGAATATCGCATCTGGCAAGCCACCCATTTCTTTAATACCGCCGATTGAACGCTCTAATTTTTCGATTTCACGCTTGTAACCGAGCGCTTCTTTTTTACCAAATTTCTCTAAGCTACCATCTAACAACATGGCATCAAAGTCGTGCAGACGTTTAATCGATTGTTTAACCGTTTTAAAGTTAGTTAGCATACCGCCCAACCAACGATGGTTAACGTAGGCACAACCTGCACGCACGGCTTCTTCTTTGATGATGTCGCGGGCTTGACGCTTAGTGCCCACGAATAGAATACGGCCCTTGTTGGCTGCCAATGTGCGTGTATATTTCATCGCATCTTCAAACAATGGCAAGGTTTTTTCAAGGTTTACAATATGAATTTTGTTACGATCACCAAAAATGTACTCTGCCATTTTCGGGTTCCAATAACGGGTTTGATGGCCAAAGTGAACACCGGCCTCTAGCATTTGACGCATAGTTACTGACATAATGACTCCATGTAAGGGTTAAACATTACATTCATCCACAATATTTGCTGCTTAATTATTTTAAAAGCCACAAACACCCTGTACGGGATGATGCATTTATTTTCTGCAAAATTGCAGAGGCCGCATGATAACACTAACTGTTTGACTTTACTAGCTTAAAAGTAGTTATTTGACATAGCTCAGTACATCATTAGGCGGCTTTTTAGCTATTTTTTGCACGCGAAGGTGACTAGCCTATAGGCCGCATGGATACTACCTCCCAAGACATTTTTATTTTTTATAATGTATTTTTTGAATAATGACTCAAAAAAATCATTCAAATATTTAGGTATTTTATGCTATCTTAAAAAATATGTTTAAACGGCTTTCCATACATATTGCGTTAGTTTTCTTGTTTGCGTTTGCGCAAATAGGCGCTGTTACGCATGAAATTAGCCATGTTGAAGATAGTATCAAGCATAGCCAGCAAGCCCCTAGTAAGCAAGACCAAAGCACCCACAGCGAACAATGTGAACAATGTATTAGTTTTGCCAAAATTGCGGGCGGCTTGGTCACCCAATGCCTTACACTACCTACTTTGCAAGCCAGTTTTATTACTTGCACACCACTTTCAACCCAACCTTCATCTCAACTCCACACTGCTTACGCAGCGCGCGCGCCGCCTTCTCTCAGTTAAATATTAATTTCCCAGCGACGATTTAATCCGCTGGTACTTTCTATTTTCTTGAGGATTTATCATGTATTTACCAAAAAAAATGGTTGCACTAGCCATCAGTAGTTTATTTATTGATAGCGCGTTTGCAGCGGAAAATATCGATTTAGCTCCAGTTGCAGTAACAGGCAATCCGTTAGGCGTTGGCTCTGACGAACTGGTGGTACCTGTTTCTGTGCTCAATGGTCGTGAGTTAAGCCTGCGCCGAGAAAGCACATTAGGTGAAACGCTAAACGGCATGCCAGGTGTAACTGCCACCCAATTCGGGCCAAATGCATCACGCCCAGTGATTCGTGGACTAGATGCAGAGCGCGTGAAAATTATGCAAAATGGCATCGGCATTTTAGACGCGTCTAGCTTAAGTTTTGACCATGCGGTGGGCGTAGACCCACTGATTATTGAGCAGATTGACGTGGTACGCGGCCCAGCCGCGTTGCTGTACGGCGGTAGCGCAATGGGTGGCGTGGTGAATGCAATTGACCACCGCATCCCCACTGAGAAATTGGATGGTATTATTGGTCGTGCCGAAACTAGATTTGGCGGCGCAGATAGCACGCGGAATGCGGCGGCAGTGATTGATATTGGCAATGGTTTATTTGCCATTCATGGAGATGTGTACAACCGCAAAAGTAGCGATCTAGATATTCCTGGTTTTGCTGTAAGCCGTCGCAAAAATGAGGCCGATGGCACGCCTCGCGAAAATAAAGGCAAGTTAGTCAATAGTAGCGCTGAAGCTGACGGTGGCGCCTTGGGGGCATCGCTCACCTTTGATAAAGGTTATATCGGCTTGTCGTACTCTGTATTAGATAGCAACTATGGCGTAGTGGCTGAAGAGGATGTCCGAATCGATATGAGCAGTGAACGATGGGAATTGGCTAGCGAATTCAAGGATTTGGGGAACATAGTAAACCGAGTGAAATTTCGCATGGCGCACACTGATTACGAGCACAAAGAGCTTGAAGGCATTGAAGTAGGTACAACCTTTACCAACCGTGGTTTAGAGGGCAGTTTGGAGCTTGGTCACAGTAACATCGGACCAGTGCAAGGCGTATTGGGCTACCAATTCAGCAATACCAATTTTGCTGCGCTTGGTGATGAGGCTTTTGTACCTAGCGTGAACACACAAAATAAAGCGCTATATTTGTATGAAGAATTGCCGCTAGGCAATGGCGAGCTCAAGCACAAAATTACTTTTGGTGGCCGTTTAGGGCACACCACAGTAGACTCTAAATCAAGCCCAGTGTTTGGCGCAGCACAAAATAACAGCTTCAATCCCAACAGCTTTGCGCTGGGCGGTTTATACAACATCAATCAAAACTGGTCACTCACCAGCAATCTATCGCACAATGAGCGTGCGCCTAGCTATTTTGAACTGTATGCCAACGGTGCGCATATTGCGACAGGCCAATTTGAGGTTGGCAACAGTAATTTTGATAAAGAAAAATCCAATGGCATCGACGCACAAATACGCTGGAAAGATGCCGATAATTCGTTTAGCTTAGGGGCGTATTACACGCGCTTTAGCAATTTTATTGGCTTATTTGATACAGGGACTATTGATGCAGGTTCTGGCTTACCCATTGCGCAATTTAGCGCAGTACCCGCCTCATTTAAAGGCTTAGAAGCTGAAGGCAAGTTTAATATTGCTAGCAATTGGGATTTAAGTGTGCGCGGTGATTATGTGCATGCCAAAGATACGCGAAATAACGATAACCTGCCGCGCATTTCTCCACTAAGGCTGGGAGCTGGCTTGCAGTATGCAAAAGGCGCTTTTAGTGCAAAATTAGATGTGTTGCGTGCCTTTAAACAAAACAACACTGCAGATAATGAACTGGCTACCGACGGCTACACTAACGTCAGTGCAATCATGGCTTATAAATTAGGCGGTTTAATTAATACTGGAAAACTCAATATAGAACTATTCGCCAAAGCCAATAACTTGCTAGATGACGAAATTCGCGAGCATGCTTCTTTCTTAAACGATATTGCACCAGCAGGTGAGAGGTCAGTATTGATTGGTGCCCGCGCCGATTTTTAATCAGTATCCATAGCGATTCAATATGCCCTGTAGGCCTCATGAATATTGGCTTACAGGGCATGTGCTTTATTACTTATGAATATTTTTGCTAATTCATCTACTATCACTCATCTGCTTGAAGTGGTGAAGTGATTTTTTATCAACTTAGTAGCTGTGTTTGCCGGTGACAAAAAAGCACTTTTCACTTTAGCCTCTTTGGACTATAGGTGCTAAATAAAATTTAGTATACGATTTTCACTATAAACACTATTGTTTAAGTTTTTGAGTTTAGCCAGCTTCATTGGTGCTACTGACGCAATAAAAAATAAATTTGAAGCCACTTTGAGCAAATAATGACAGCAAACGATTCCCTAGCAATAAAAATATGTAGAGTAATGTGCATTTTTTTCGTAATGTATGTTCACGTTAATCCTAGTAATGATATTTGGTTAGAAAAAGTTCCTAGCAATCTATCCTACATACAACATATCGGGGATATCTTGCTGAATGTGCTAGGTCGTGCCAGCGTACCTGCATTGAGTGTATTGGGAGGCTACCTTGCAGTTTCTGCCTATAATCGCAGGTCAAATTGGTGGAAATATGTCAAGGAAAGATGGCAAACCATCGTGATTCCAATGATTACCTGGAACATCATCCTTATTATTTTATCTATACTTATATTCGCCACGATAGGAGCCTCAACTGATGTTGTAAGAAAAATGAGCCCTTTTCAACATATGTC
This sequence comes from Methylophilaceae bacterium, assembly GCA_011391175.1. Classification (GTDB taxonomy): domain Bacteria; phylum Pseudomonadota; class Gammaproteobacteria; order Burkholderiales; family Methylophilaceae; genus Methylotenera_A. The sequence goes on from JAABQZ010000001.1 coordinate 35,072, forward strand.
CCCGTTAGTTCTTGCGGATTTGATAACCTCTTACAACAACGGCTCGGCTACTATAGCACTCAATTTTCTACGAGATATTTTTGTCTGCTCACTCATGTTTCCCTTAATAAATCAATTGGTGAAACGATTTGATGTTGCTGGAGTAGGTATTATTTGGCTTGTAGGGCTAACTGTAACTTTTTCCCCAATCGTCTTGAAGGCAAATATTCTAATGTTTTTTACTGCAGGGGTTTATTTTGCATTGCACTCTACAAGACTCATCCCTTCACCTCGGGTAGCGCTTAAACTAATCGCAACTTTGTTGATTGTATTTGGCTTGGTTTATTTTTTACCTGCGTTATCGGCCTATGCAGGTAAAGTCCCCAACACCATCTTTCGCGTATTAGTTACGACTGCATTTTTAATGGCATCAATCACTTTAAGTCGAATAAATGCTGGGAAGCTTTTAGCACGTTTAGAGCCAATGACTTACTTACTGTTTCTTTCACACACTACGATTTTTCTGGTGTTGTGGGGTGTCTGGCAAAGGCTATTTGGAAATGAGATGACTTGGCCATACCCACTATTTTTTATTATCGCGCCTATCATCGCGGTATTTATCGTGTATTGGCTGTACAAATTAGTTGCTTTAACACCAGTCATGACACAGAAAATTCTTGCTGGTAAGAAAACAACCTAATAATACTGAATAGCCAGCTTTAATTAAATCGTTTAGCCAACAATGTAAGTGATAATCATGGGCTGGGAATCTTGGTCGGCATATAGCGCACGAATTGACTCTACAAACTGTGCACTGGGCGGCGTAACGCAATCTAGATACACTTTGTAAAGCCCGCCATAGCCCATTTCGTTATAGCGCGCCAACATTTCCACTTCAGTTTTGCCTTCTGGTATACCTAAATGCAGTGTTGGCTTACTACCTTCAACACCAAACACAGGGGTATCCCACAAAAACTGTGCAGCGCCTGTGTTTGGCAACTTCATATAAAAATATTTAAAATTATCATGTGTGTCCAAAAAGCCTCTGCGGCGGCGCTTCCACTCAATCAGGCCATGCCCAGGCTTGGCCAAGCTAACGCCATAATCACAGTAGTCATAACCATTTTCAATAGCGGTTTCTAGCGCCAAATGCAGATTAATCGAATTCACCTCGCCCCAGCGTTTGTAGTCAGTAAATACACTACTTGGATAACCTAGTCGATTCACATGCCAATAGCGTTTGCCTTTGCGTGTGTATGGGTTGCCAAGGTGACAACCCACCTCTTCATCGCCCTGTAGCAGAACATCTAGTCTACCATGCGAATTTTGAGCGAATTTCTGCACCATCCCCGGCTCTAGTTGTGCTGCACCAACATCATGTCGTGCCGTAGCATAAGGCTTAAGCATTGTGTTTTCAATGGAATCAATTTTGTCAATGCTATCAACGGCTTGATAACGATAGTTAGGTCGCTCCGAATTAATTGAACGACGCAAGCTTTTGGAGTATGTAGCGACAATATCCTCAATTGACCGCCCTAGTTTAACAATAGTAATTAATGCAAAAGGAATACAAATCGCATCGCGCATCGGGTGCTCTGTCACATAAACTTTAGGGCCGCTAGGGATGTTTGGAGATGAGATGGTTGAGTCTGCACCTAGCAAAGCCATCAATACAGGCTTATTTTCTGGCCGTCCTTTGTAATGCACGGTGGTTAAATTAGCTTCATTGAGTGGAAATGAAAAATGCTGCCATTTGATACAATTTAAACTGGCGATGAAATGTTTGAGTTGGCCTTTTTTTTGCCTAATTTCAAACCTAAGTGAAGGTGAGACGCAGTTTTTTAATACAGATATGAGTCGACTAATCCCCTGTTCCTGCATAATAAACCCTTAGCTAATTTATTGTTATTATTGAATTTTAGAAGTATGACTGCGAGATGAAACCTTTCGCAGACTCAGTATTAATATAATTAGCTAGATTATAAATGAATCTAAGGGAAATCTTTGTAAAAAGCGCATCCAGCTTGCGTAAACTGCGTTATCGCTAGCATTAGCTATGTTAAAATCAGTTATTCATTTAAGCATCTATCATAAGTACTTATCACCATGACGATTACCATCAACAACGCTGAAGATATTGCTGCTATGCGCATCGCAGGAAAGCTAGCTTCCGAGGTGCTTGATTACATTACGCCATTTGTGGTGCATGGGGTTACCACAGAAAAGCTTGACCAACTGTGCCACGATTATATTGTGGATGTGCAAAAAGCGATTCCAGCGCCTTTAAATTACGCGCCAGATGGTCACACGCCCTACCCTAAATCTATTTGCACCTCTGTCAACCATCAAATTTGCCATGGTGTGCCAGGTGATAAAGTGTTAAAAAATGGCGACATTGTGAATATTGATATCACCGTGATTAAAAATGGTTACCACGGCGATACATCACGCATGTTCATGGTGGGTGAAGTGTCGATTCAAGCTAAAAGGCTATGTGAACTGACTTACCAAGCCATGTGGATAGGTATCCAGAAAGTAAAGCCAGATGCTACCTTGGGTGATATTGGCCATGCCATTCAAAGCTTTGCCGAGAAAAATGGTTATAGTGTGGTGCGTGAATTTTGCGGTCATGGCATAGGTAAAAAATTTCACGAGGAACCGCAAGTTCTGCACTATGGCCGCCCTGGCACGGGCTTAAAGCTCAAAGCTGGCATGATGTTTACTATCGAGCCGATGATTAACGCAGGCAAGCGTGATATTAAACAAATGCCAGATGGCTGGACCATCGTGACCAAAGACCGCAGTTTGTCGGCACAGTGGGAGCATACGATTTTAGTGACTGATACTGGTTTTGAGGTGATGACACTCTCTGCGGGGTCGCCTGCAACGCCTGTGCTCGCCTAATCTTTTAATGTCAGCAGCCCTACCAGTCAGCCCAAATTCCCGCAATGAGCTGCTAGCACTACGTAGCGATTTAAAAACACAGCAAGCTGCTATTGAAGCCAGCTTTTTGCTACATAAAAACCCAGCACGTTTATTAAAAAATCAAACTCAACTCATTGATAAACTGCTTAAAACAGTATGGCTGCAAGCTAATATCCATGTGGGATGTGGCTTAATCGCAGTTGGTGGCTATGGCCGTGGCGAGTTGTTCCCTTATTCCGATATCGACTTGCTCATTTTACTCCCTGAGCAATTTCCAGAAGGTGAAAACCTAAAAATTGAAGCACTGATTGGCTTGCTGTGGGATATTGGCTTAAATGTTGGCCACAGCGTGCGCACGCAGCATGAATGCTTGACCGAAGCGAGCAATGACGTGACGGTACAAACCAATCTGCTGGAAGCACGTTATTTAGCGGGTAGCAAAGCACAATATAATGCTTTTTTAAGTGCCGTTAATGGACAAATGCACCCTGCCGAGTTTTTTACCGCCAAATTTAAAGAGCAAGACATTCGTCACGCTAAGTTTAACGACACTGCCTATAATCTAGAGCCTAATATTAAAGAAAGTCCGGGTGGGCTGCGCGATTTACACATGATTTTATGGTTGGCACAAAGCCAAGGGCTAGGTAAAAGTTGGCTAGATCTTGCCAAAAATCAACTTATTTCAGGCCCAGAGTTGCGCCAAATTAAACGCCATCAGCGCAATTTACAAACATTACGTATACGTCTGCATTACTTGGCTAAAAGGCGTGAAGATAGATTGCTATTTGATTTTCAAAATGAGCTAGCAGCCGATTTGGGGTTTGTTACTAACCCACGTAAGCGTGCTAGTGAACAGCTGATGCAAAGCTATTACAGAAGTGTAAAGTATATTAGTTTAATCAATGAGATACTTGTTAAAACTTTAGAGTCTACTTTAACTAAAACTGCCGCCAATATCACACCTATTAGTGATAATTTTGAAGCGCATAACCAGTGGTTGCAAGCCAAAAATGCACGTATTTTGCAACAACAGCCTACGGCAGTTCTAGAATGTTTTTTACTGCTACAACAACACCCAGAATTAGAAGGCATGGGTGCCAATTTAATACGCCAATTGCAACGCGTTAAAAAGTTGGTTAATCGCGAATTTAGAGAGTTAAATGATAATAAATCTTTATTTATCAATATATTATCGCAATCCAAAGGTGTAAACCACAGCTTGCGCCGTATGAATCGTTATGGCATTTTAGGTCAATATATTCCTGCTTTTGGCAAAATTGTTGGTCAAATGCAGCACGACTTATTTCATGTATATACCGTAGACGAGCATATTTTAAACGTACTCGCCAACCTGCGCCGCTTTGCCAAGCCAGAGTTGAAACACGAGTTTCCCCTGTGCAGTCAATTATTTTCAGCTTTCGAAAAGCCTTATTTGCTTTACCTTGCAGCGTTATTTCACGATATCGCCAAAGGCCGTGGTGGTGATCATTCTACGTTAGGCACGCATGATGCAAAACGCTTTTGCAAACTACATGGCTTGCCCAGAGAAGACGCGCAATTAGTCGCTTGGCTGGTCGAGCAACACTTAAAAATGTCCAGCACCGCGCAAAAATCTGATCTATCTGACGCCAATGTAATTACCCAATTTGCGCAGCTTGTTAAGACAGAAACACGGTTAAATGCCTTGTATCTACTGACTGTAGCTGATATTCGTGGCACCAGCCCTGCTGTGTGGAATGCCTGGAAAGCACGTCTGCTAGAAAATCTGTTTTACGCAACCAAGCGTGTTCTGAACGATGAAAGCTTTAACGCACAGCAAACTGCAGATATCAGGCAGCAAGAAGCGGCTGATAAACTGAATAAGTATGGCCTAAGTGCGCAATCTTATCGCTTGTTATGGGGCATGCTGGGTATCGCCTATTTCACACGTTATGAAAGTGACGAAATTGCTTGGCAAAGCCGCTTGCTTACGCCCCATGCACAAAGTGACAAGCCGATTGTACGTGCGCGCTTAAGCCCCAATGGTGATGGCATACAGGTCATGATTTACAGCAAAGACCAAGATGATTTATTTGCACGCATCTGTAACTTTTTTGACCGTATGGCATATAGCATCGTAGAAGCCAAAATTTACACCACGCTACATGGCTACGCATTAAATAGTTTTAGTGTTTTAGATCAATCAGGTAAGTCAGTTAGCTACAGTGGTTTGTTAAAATTTATTGAAAACGAATTAACTGAAAAAATCATCTCACCTAGCATAGAAGCACCACTAGAAGGCCGAATTAGCAGGCAAGTAAAACATACGCTTTTTAGCACGCAAATTAACATTTATGTGGAGCAAAAAAATCTTCAACATACCATTCATCACACGATAGAGATTGTGACAGGCGACCGTCCTGGCCTGTTAGCAAAAGTAGCGTTTATATTTTTGCAGCTGGGGATAGATTTGCACAATGCCAAAATTAATACACTTGGCAACCGCGCCGAAGATAGTTTCTTGGTTTCTGGTAAACAAGGCGCAACACTATCTAATACGCAACTCGCCATATTGGAAGAAGAGTTGTTGCGTTTGTAAGTAATAAACCACGTGGCCTAAAAACACGCCCCGCAAGCCTCACGAGTATTGGCTTACAGAGATACTACAAAAATACTCATCAAGCCTTAATCAAAGTGATAATGCTTACGTAGTGGTTTTTTCACTTCCCACAAGCAAGATAAACCTGCAGGAAACGTTACCAAATCACCCTTACCAAAAGTCACGGGTGCACCACCATTTTTCGGCGTAATTGTTACTTCGCCCTCTAAAATATAGGCAATCTCTTGCGAGTTGTAACTCCATGGGAATTTAGACACTTCTTTAGACCAAGTTGGCCAGCTGGTTACCCCTAGTGCTGCAAGTTTACTGGCATCAGCTTTTTCTACAGTCACATTTAAAATGTTATTCATTTTAATGCTCCTAAAAACAACAAACCTCCCTAACGGAGGTTTATTGTATGCTTAACGTACAAAAATACAATACACTGTTTTTAAGAGTGTTTGTAGTGCTTTTTCAGTTGCTTAATTACTTCCCATTGTGATTTCATACCTTTAGGGAACACCACAAAATCACCGGCTTTGATAGTTACTTTTTCACCACCTTGTGGTGTTACTGTAAATTCACCTTCAAGCACGTAGGCACTCTCCGTCATACTGAAATCAAGTGGGAACTTAGAAGGCGCGCAATCCCAAATTGACCAGCTGGAAACGCCGAGTTCTTTCAATTTTTCTGGGGTTGGATTGTGATCGATTTGAATTTGGCTCATGAGAATTCCTTAAAAATCATTAAAAATCAAAATAAAATGCCGCTTGCTATGAAGCGGCACCGAAGATTTCATACATAAAATTTGGCGGAAGAGGTGAGATTCGAACTCACGGTGGGCTCGCACCCACGACAGTTTTCAAGACTGTAGCATTAAACCGCTCTGCCACTCTTCCTGCGATTACTTTTGAAACGAAGCGCGCATTATACCCAAAAATATTGGGCTTGAACATCTAGTCATCAACAATATTTTGCCCTGCAAACAGCACGTCGGTGTAGCCAAATTGGCTTAAATCAGTAATACGCATTGGGTATAGAATACCCTGCAAATGGTCGCACTCATGTTGTACTACGCGGGCATGAAAGCCGCTGACCAACCTATCAATATTATGACCAAACTGATCAAAGCCTGTGTAATGCAGACGCGTATAACGCGGCACCACGCCGCGCATACCTGGAACAGATAAACAACCTTCCCAGTCCTCTTCTATTTCGTCGCCAATAAAGTTTAAAGTCGGGTTAATTAACACCGTGTAAGGTACTAGCTCGGCATCTGGGTAGCGCGGATTTGCGCCAACGCCAAAAATCACCACTTGTAAGCTCACGCCAATTTGCGGGGCGGCAATGCCGGCACCATTCATCGCTTGCATGGTATCTTGCATATCTTCAATGAGTGCATGTAATTCTGGGGTGTTAAATTCTGTAACAGGTCGTGCCTGTTGTAATAACAGTGGCTCACCCATGCGTAATACGGTTTTAATTGCCATGTTTCTAATCCAGTTAAGCTTGTGCGTTTACACGCGCAATTTCCTCTATTAATTCACACACGCCTTGCATGGTGCGCGCTAAATTAGCACTTATATCTGCAAAGTTAATCCCTTTACTACTGTCACCGCGCCCAGCCGCGTGATTGACCACAGGGCATAATGCCGCATAATGCAGTCCCAGCTCGCGCGCTAACACAGCTTCAGGCATACCTGTCATCCCGACAAGTGTAGCCCCGTCACGCTCTAGCTTGTTAATTTCTGCTGCGGTTTCTAACCGCGGGCCTTGCACACAGGCATAGACGCCAGTTTCTACCAAAGGTTGCTTAATATTGGCCGCAGCAAGCTTGCAAGCTTGTCTTAATTGGCTCGAATACGGCTCGGTAAAGTCAATATGCTTAACTGGCAGTTCAATACCGTCATGATAAGTATTATTGCGACCATGTGTATAGTCAATTAACTGATTTGGTAGCACAACATCTCCAGCATTGAGTTGCCCATCAATGCCGCCTACCGTGGCAATAGCCAACACACTTTGCGTGCCTGCTGCATGCAATGCCCACATATTAGCGCGGTAATTTACCGCATGTGGCGGAATCGTATGGCCTGCACCATGTCGCGCCAAAAAAACCACTTCTACACCTGCCAAATTACCAAAAATAAGCGGATGTGAAGCCTCACCATAAGGTGTTCGTGCAATTTCTCGCCGGCTTATTTGCAAGCAACGTAATTGAGTAAGGCCTGTGCCACCTATAATACCTAACATAGTCTACCTAACATGATTGATGCCTAGCCATTATTGGCTACATATTTGGCTTATTGTAGCGCATGCAAGCGGCTTTCGCTTTAGGGTTTACATATTTTATGATGGACTTGTTTTATAGTGTACTAGTTATATGTCGGCACTGTTTTATGTCATACTTGCAATTATGGCGATTGATTCCGACATTTTTAATGTAACTAACAGCAAAAATGCGCTTGATTTAAGTCTAGACGACAGTCTTAACTTAACTCAGCAGCATTACGAAAACTTTCCTGTGGCTTCATTTGTATTGCCTAAGCATTTGCGCGACCCGATTGCACTTATTTATACCTTTGCACGACAATCGGATGATTTTGCTGACGAAGGTCACCACAAGCCCGCTTGGCGCTTGGCAAAATTGCATGGTTTTAAGTTAGAGCTCGATTTAATTCGTGATAATGGCAAAACAAAATCACCGTTTTTTAACGAGCTTAGCACTATTATTCGCAAGTACAACCTGCCGCTAGAGCCATTTTACGATTTGCTGGACGCATTCGGCCAAGACGTCACTAAAGAGCGCTATGCTAACTTTTATGAAGTGCTGGATTACTGTCGCCGCTCTGCCAACCCCATTGGTACTTTATTGCTGCATTTGTTTGACAAAGCCACGCCAGAAAATTTAATCTATTCCAACAAAATCTGTACTGCATTACAGCTCATCAATTTTTATCAAGATGTTGCGATTGATTTTGAAAACGAGTTTCATAAAAGCCGCATCTATTTGTGCCAAGATGAAATGAAAGCCTACAGCGTGACAGAAGCCCAAATTGCCAGCCAGCATGTGAATAGGCATTGGGAAAGCTTCATGCTATTCAATATAGAGCGTGCAGAAGCCTTGTTAAAAGAAGGTAAGCCGCTGGAGCATATTTTGCCAGGACGTATGGGCCTTGAAATGCGCATGATTATTGCGGGAGGCGAACGCGTCATTTATAAACTTAAAAACGTACGCGGTGACGTATTTAAGCACCGCCCAACTCTGCAAACTTGGGATTGGCCAGTGATTTTACTTAACGCATTGCTGCGATAAACTTTGATTAATGACGGCACTAAGTTCATGACGCCATTAGCATATTGCAAACAAAAAGCCGCGCAAAGTGGCTCCAGTTTTACCGTGAGCTTTATTTTTTTACCAAAAACACAGCGCAATGCCATGACTGCACTTTACGCATTCTGCCGCGAAGTGGACGATGTCGTAGATGAGTGCACCGATTACAGCGTGGCCGAAGCCAAGCTAAATTGGTGGAAAAGTGAAGTGCAAAATTTATACGCCAACACGCCACAACACCCTATTACCAAAGCCTTGCAGCCATTTGTGCAACAATTTAATCTCGCTCAAGAGCACTTTTTAGAGATTATTGACGGCATGGAAATGGATTTAAAATTCAATCGCTATGAAGATTTTAAGCAGCTGCAACTATATTGCTACCGCGTGGCGAGTGTGGTTGGTCTGCTTTCTGCCAGTATTTTCGGTTTTAAAAATCGTAAAACGCTTAAATATGCACATGACTTAGGCATGGCGTTTCAGCTCACTAATATTATTCGCGATGTAGGCGAAGATGCGCGCAGAGGCCGTATTTACTTGCCGCTGGACGAGCTAAAAAAAGCTAATGTAAGCGAAGATGATATTCTACAAAGTCGCGAAACACCTGCAGTAAAAGAACTTATCGAGTTTCAAATTGAGCGCGCAGAAAGTTATTACGACAAAGCTTTGCACGAATTGCCTGCTGAAGATGCCAAGCAGCAACGCACCGGGCTCATGATGGCGGCGATTTATCGCACCCTATTGCGTGAAATTAAAGCCGATAGTGCTGAGAAAGTACTCAACAGCAGAACCTCACTGCCACCTTTACGCAAGTTCATGTTAGCAGCGAGAGCCTACTTCAAATATGCCTAAATTAAACTATACCTAAAGTGAACTATATCTAAAATAAAGCATGGCTAAACAAGTGATTATTATTGGAGCTGGAATAGCAGGCCTGGCAGCCGCATCCACATTGGCTTCCAGAGGCGTTAAAGTGATATTGCTAGAAGCCGCCGGGCAATTAGGTGGTCGCGCGCGTAGCGTCGCTATTGAATATAATAGCCAAGTCGTTCAGCTAGACAACGGCCAGCATATTATGCTGGGCGCTTATACAGAAACGCTTAAACTGCTTAAGCAAGTGGGGATTAATGCGCAAGATGCATTTATGCGCATGCCGTTAAGCCTAGAGCTGCAAAATTTAGCACAGCGTGATGGCAATAAAACTGTATTTAAACTGAATATACCTAGTTATTTACCTGCACCCATAAATCAGCTATTTGGATTCTTAGACTGCCAGGGCCTGAGTTGGCGTGAACGTATAGCCGCTATTCAGTTTATGTTGCGCTTAAAGAACAGCCAGTATCAGCTTACTACTGACAGCCCTCTGGCTGATTTTTTACAGCAAAACCAACAGTCTAGCCAGGTGATTAGGCTGTTATGGGAGCCGCTATGCCTAGCTGCGCTTAACACACCGATTAACTTGGCCAGTAGCAAAGTATTTTTAAATGTGCTAAAAGATACGTTTAACAGTAAGCTGAACAGCGACTTTTTGCTACCTAGGCAGGATTTATCACAACTATTTTCACAACCGATTGAGAGTTATCTCAAAAAGCATGGCGCAAAAATTCAGCTGAATCAGCGTGTTAAAAGCATCAAAACTGATAAAAATGGCTACCTTGTTTACACCAAAGATGCACAATTTAAAGCAAGTCATGTCATCGTTGCTATTTCGCCAGTTCGGCTGCGGAACGTGATTACTGAGCTACCTAAACTGGAATTTGCTGCACAGCAAACTGATCGTTATGATTATCAGCCCATCTATACGATTTATTTGCAGTATGAACGCGACACCACGCTGTCAAAACCTATGCTGGGCATGGTTGGCGGAGTCAGTCAGTGGGTATTTGATCGTGGTATATTATGCGGTCAAAATGGGCTAATGGCAGTCATTATTAGCGCAGAAGGCAAACATCAGCAGTACACACAGGACACGCTGGCATTGAGGGTGGCGCAAGAGCTACGCGATGCATTTCCGCAACTGATTAAACCACTCTGGCACAAAGTGATAGCTGAAAAGCGTGCTACTTTTTCCTGTGACGTAAACTTGCCACGTCCCGCTAACTTAACATCTTATACAGGGCTATATTTAGCTGGCGATTATACCTATGCGGACTACCCCGCTACCATAGAAGGTGCAGTGCGTAGCGGGCTTGCTTGTGCCGAATTAGTGTGCAATTCTTAACATGTCATTTTAATAAAATGGCTTGTTAGTTAGTAGCCTAGCTTAGCTTTCTCTCTTTTCAACTTATCTTTAACTCTTCTGAATATTCGATAAAATATAGGCGGGGTTAAGTCTCTCAAATAATTATCAAACACTAGCTCGCGTACTTCTTTTTTTGTTGCAGCATCATCGTCTGGGCGAGCTTTATACATGGTTGAGTGCGCCACAGTGTCTTCATAAATGCGCTTGGAAGCAGTGTAATAATACAGCGCTATAGACCGTCTTTTAACGTTTTCAGGGCAAGTCAGTGGGTCAGGGTGACCATGGAAACTATCTGCATCCGTATTAAAAATGACACAGCGGTTATACACTGGTGCGATGGTATGCACCTTACCTTGCATTTTTTTATCCCAAAGCTCTAGATGGCCACCATACTCATCTTTCCAGTCTTTGTTAAGATAGATAATGACATTGAGACGACGATTTAAATGTAGGGTGTCATTGATTCTAAAGTCCGCATGTATCCCTAACTTTCCACCTGTCGCTGTTTCATGAAACCCGCCCCCAACAAAATAAGGGTCTGGAATAAGCGATGGAATAGTAGTGAGCGACTGTAAGAACTCAACGATTGCATGCGAGTTAAAGAAACCAAACACCTCACGAATAAAGCCGTTACAGTCTGCAGGCATAATTTGTCTCTTGTGCAAACCAGCATATCCGCCATTAAACACTACATCACCTTCTAAGCCTTCAGTAGGAAAGTTATCAATGATTTTATTGATAAGTGCCTCAGGTAAAAAATTATCAATCACAATATGTGGGAATGGCTCAGCAAAGCAATAGTCCCCACTTAAATTTTCTCCAAATTGCTTCGCCTCTTTTGCGTTCAAATAAACGCCATCATCCATGGTAATCGGAAGTGTTGCTTGATGAAACATACGCCGCCTTTAATAATAAACTATAAATTTGCTAAGAAATATATCTCAATCTTGATTGTTAAACAATAGCCTAACTAGCACAGCTCTAGGTGAGTATTTACAGTTGCCTAAGCGCTTGTTCTAGACGTTCTACAGCAATCACTTCTAAGCCTGCAATTTTGGATTGGGGTGAATTAGATTTAGGTGCATTCGCTTTTGGCACAATGGCTTTGGTAAAACCTAGCTTAGCCGCCTCCTTTAAGCGCATTTGACCGCCCTGCACAGGACGCACTTCTCCTGCGAGTCCAACTTCACCAAATACAATAAGTTTTGGCTCTAATGCTTTGTTTTTTAGTGAAGAAACTATAGATAATATAACTGCCAAATCGACTGCTGGCTCTGCAATCTTTACGCCACCGACTGCGTTGATAAACACATCTTGGTCAAAACATGGGATACCCGCATGGCGATTTAACACTGCCAACAGCATGGCCAAACGGTTTTGTTCAAGGCCTGTCGCTAAGCGCTTAGGATTGGGTGCGTGACTTTCATCTACTAGCGCTTGAATTTCGATTAATAGTGGACGCGTTCCTTCCATCGTGACTGTGATGCAACTACCTGCAACTTGGCCTTCGTGATGCGATAAAAACAAGGCGGATGGGTTAGATACTTCGCGCAACCCGTGTTCTGTCATGGCGAATACACCCAGCTCGTTGACGGCACCAAAACGGTTTTTAAAAGCACGGATAAGACGGAAACTGGAGTTTTGATCGCCTTCAAAATATAAAACCGTGTCGACAATATGCTCTAAAACCCTTGGCCCTGCTAGCGAACCTTCTTTGGTCACATGTCCGACCAAAATTACGGTAATGCCAAGTTGTTTGGCCAATCGTGTCAATTGTGCAGAACATTCGCGCACTTGCGCTACCGAACCAGGTGCGGACTGCAAAGCTTCAGAATAGACGGTTTGAATCGAATCAATCACTGCAATATTGGGTTTATGCGTATGCAACGTGGCAAGAATTTTTTCTAGGTTGATTTCTGCTAACAACTCCACCTGGCTAGCATCCAAGCCCAAACGCTTAGCGCGCATGGCGATTTGCTGTGGTGATTCCTCACCACTCACGTAAATAGCCTGGCTAGATTTGCCTAAATGGCAAAGTACCTGCAAAAGTAGCGTAGATTTGCCGATGCCAGGGTCGCCACCAATTAGCACCACACCGCCTTCTACCAAGCCACCGCCTAACACGCGGTCAAACTCGCTAATACCTGTTGGCGTTCTTTCAATATCTGCGGCTTTGATGCTGCTTAATTTCTGTAATTGGCTAGAGGCCGCTAAACCTTCAAATTTATTGGCGTAACGGTTGGTTGAGGTACCAGATTCTTCGATGCTTTCTACCATTGAGTTCCAAGCCAAGCATGCGGGGCATTGGCCTTGCCATTTTGGTTCGCTAGCACCACACTCGGTGCAGCTGTAGATAGTTTTTGCTTTTGCCACGTAAATTATTTTACTGTTAATAATTATCTGGCATATAGCCTGTATTGGCAAAGTTTTCAAAGCGGGTGTTTTCACCAATAAACGTTAAGCGTACGCGGCCAATCGGGCCGTTACGTTGTTTGCCAATAATAATTTCTGCAGTACCTTTATCTGGACTATCTGGGTTGTACACTTCGTCGCGGTAGATAAATAAAATCAAGTCGGCATCCTGCTCAATCGCCCCAGATTCGCGTAAATCGCTCATGACTGGGCGTTTGTCAGGACGTTGTTCTACAGACCGATTTAGTTGCGAAAGCGCTACCACAGGGCAATCCAGCTCTTTGGCTAATGCCTTTAATGAACGTGAAATTTCAGAAATCTCCGTCGCACGATTCTCGCCCTGCTTACCTGCAGGGGCTGACATCAGCTGCAAGTAATCGACTACGATTAAACCCAACTTACCCGTTTGGCGGTGCAAGCGACGCGCTCTGGCACGCACATCAAAACTGCTTAAACCTGCTCCTTCGTCAATAAAAATCGGTGCTTCGTTTAGACGGCCTAAAGCTGTGGTCAGTTTTTCCCAGTCCTCATCTTCTAAACGGCCAGTACGCATACGGTGCTGGTCTAAGCGCCCGACAGAGCCTATCATCCGCATTGCGAGCTGTGTTGAAGCCATCTCCATGGAAAATACCGCTACCGGTAAACCAGTATCTAAGGCCACATTTTCAGCCACATTCAGCGAAAATGCTGTTTTACCCATCGAAGGCCGCCCTGCCACGATAATTAAATCGCCGCCTTGAAAGCCAGAAGTCATGCTGTCTAAGTCGCTAAAGCCAGTTGGAATACCCGTCACATCACTTGGATTATCGCGCGAAAATAGCATATCGATGCGCTCAGCCACTTGCGGCAACAGTTCTTTAATATCTTGAAAGCCTTGGCTACTACGTTGCCCACCTTCGGCAATTTGAAAAATTTTGGCTTCTGCCTCATCCAGTAGCTGCTGCGCATCACGTCCATTTGGGTTATAAGCACTATCAGCAATGCCAGAGCCCACTACCACCAGCTTACGCATGATGGCGCGTTCACGCACAATCTCGGCATAACGGCGAATATTGGCGGCGGTAGGCGTATTTTGTGCTAACGCACCTAAATAGGCGATGCCGCCTACTTGACTGAGCTCGGCAGTGCTTTCCAGCGACTCTGCCACTGTTACAATATCGGCTGGGCGATTATGTTCAATCAGCTTGCCAATGTGTTGAAATATGGTTTTGTGATCGTGCTGATAAAAATCTTGTGCACTTAAAATATCAGCAATTTTGTCTAGCGCTTCGTTCTCCAGTAACAAACCACCAATCACCGATTGCTCGGCTTCGATAGAATGTGGGGGGAGTTTAAGTGCGTCTAATTGTTCATCTGCCATGGGCAAATTATACCCAATAAAAAGCATGCCTCATTAAAAATAAGCAATAAAAAAGGCGACCTAAGTCGCCTTTTTTAATTAAAACAATACAGCTTAAGCAGCTTCGCCAACCACGGTCACGGTAATATCTACCACTACATCATGGTGCAACGCTACAGTGACTGCATGGTCACCAATCATTTTCAATGGGCCAGTAGGCATACGTACTTCAGCTTTAACCACTTCAAAACCAGCAGCTACAAGGCCTTCAGCAATGTCACCATTCGTCACAGAGCCAAACAAGCGACCATCAACACCGGCTTTTTGCGCTACGGTTAACACATAACCTGCTAATTGAGCACCGCGTGCGCTTGACGCAGCCAAAATGTCTGCTTGTTGTTTTTCAAGTTCTGCACGACGCGCTGCGAACTCAGCCTTGTTAGACTCTGTTGCACGTTTTGCTTTACCTTGTGGAATTAAAAAGTTGCGGCCAAAACCATCTTTAACTTTAACGATATCGCCCAACATACCTAGGTTTGCGACTTTTTCTAATAAAATTACTTGCATAATATTTTCCTAGCCTCTCTTAACCTGGGTGTTTGTCTGTGTATGGTAACAATGCCAAAAAGCGCGCACGTTTTACCGCAGTAGTCAGTTGACGTTGGTATCTGGCTTTTGTGCCAGTCATACGGGCTGGAATAATTTTAAAGTTTTCAGAGATGAAATCTTTAAGCAAATCTACATCTTTGTAATCTACTTCTTTAATGCCTTCTGCACTAAAACGGCAGTAACGGCGGCGTTTATACATTTCTCTTGCCATGGTGTAACTCCTAAATATTCTTTAAATTAGCTTCTAATTTTTCAATATGAAGCTGTTCAATATGAAACACGAGTTGTGTACTTTTTGCGCTGCGCTTGGCTAAAAAGCCTTTGGCTTTAATATTTGAACCTAATTGAATGTTGCTGTTTGCTAATTCTGTCGCAATATTTCCTAGTGCGACCGCATTCACTTCACATTCCACTTTTCTTTTTAAGCCTGCCTCAGTTTGTTCCGAGGCATGTTGCAACACAAAACTTAACAACGGTATACCTGCTGGTGTATAGCGTATGGCCTCTAAGCCAACCACCACGCCACTCAGCGTTAAACTATTCAACGCTATAACTAATCAACTAAACTGCCGCGGCCTCAGCAGCAACTGCTGGCTTGGCTGGCGCTTCGTCACGACTAATCACGTTCCGTGATTTTTCTTCTTTCATCATTGGGCTGGCTGCAGTCACTGCAGTTTTTGTGCCCATGGTTAAGTGGCGAATCACCGCATCGTTAAATTTAAAGCCGTGCTCAAGTTCAGCCAAGGCTTCTAGGCTACACTCAATATTCATTAACACATAATGTGCTTTGTGGATTTTTTGAATTGGGTAAGCCAATTGACGACGACCCCAATCTTCTAAGCGGTGCATGGTACCGCCACTGGCTGCAATTTGCGCGCGATAGCGCTCAATCATCGCAGGCACTTGCTCGCTTTGGTCCGGATGGACGATAAATACTACTTCGTAATGACGCATATTTTCTCCTTGTGGTTAAAGCCACCCACTATGCAACCAGAATTAACTGGAATGGTGTGGCAAGGTTTGAAAGAGTCGCGATTATAGACAAAAAGCATTGATTAATCAAACACTTTTAAAGCCTTTTGCGTGGTTAATTAGTGAATAAGCACAAATAAATTAAAGCGAATTAGTACACAAGCACTTAAAAAAGAAAGCCTAACTGGCTAATAACTTACTTGCAAAGTTGCTAACGCACTTATAAAGTGACTCCTTAACGAATTTAAGGCTAAATGCTCACATGCAAAAAACCATCTTATTTTTCAAGCAATTTCCATTTGCTATGCTGCTGTGTGTGCAGTTATTGAGCGTGCTGTTTTATGGATTTATGACAGACTCTAAAACTAGCCACCTCATTTTCAATTGCTTAGGTTTAATCGTGCCGATTTTAGCGGTGTGGACAGTTTATCGCTCGCCCGCCACCAATTGGATTGGTTTTGTATTAGTTTCAGCCTCTATCTGCACATCGCTGCTAGCCTTATTCGGTGGGCAAGCGCA
The DNA here is from genome assembly GCA_011391175.1 of Methylophilaceae bacterium. Lineage (GTDB taxonomy): Bacteria > Pseudomonadota > Gammaproteobacteria > Burkholderiales > Methylophilaceae > Methylotenera_A. Next base: position 51,978 of record JAABQZ010000001.1, read on the forward strand.
TCTTTTAGTTTGGGCGCATGCCTTTGAGAGTTTGCTATATTTTTACGCAGCGATTAGCTTGGTCATGTATATGTTTAAAGACGATATTGTGACTTTGGATGAGCTTTACGCCGCAGGCGCCACGTTTACGCTACTGGTGTGGGGTTTTGCGCTGGTTTACTCGGTGTGTCAGCAAATTTACCCAAACAGCATCATAGGCGGTTCACCTGCTACGCAATTACGTAGTTGGATAGAGTTGTTATTTTTCAGCTTTAGCGTGCAATCTGGTACTGGGCTGAGCGACTTATTGCCTGTAAGCCCGCAATCGCGGGCCCTCGCCTCCATTCAAATGTTTAGCGGCGTAATGTATATAACGGTTGTGATTTCACACTTGGTCGGGCTTGCCGCCAGAAATAAAGCTAAATAGTTAAATCTGCTTTAAATTATCCTAAAAGAATGCCCTGCAAGCCAATATCCATAAGGCTTACGAGGCATAATTTTTTGAATTAGTTAGTTTGTTTTGGCAGCGCGAATACCAACACCGCGTCACCCTGTTTGTAACCAAAAATAGAGTTACCACCACTAGCCACCGCAATATATTGAGTGCCATCTATACTGTAAGTAATCGGCGGTGCATTAACACCAAATTCCGATTTGGCTTGCCATAACAGCTCACCAGTTTGGCTGTTGTATGCGTTAAAGTTGCCTTCACCCTCACCCATAAATATTAAACTGCCTGCTGTGGCCAGCACGCCTCCAACTAAAGGTTGCGCAGTTTTGTTTTGCCAAACAATCTTGCCAGTGGCTAAATCAACGCTTGATAACAAACCCCATCGCGGATCTTGCGTGGGCTCACTGGCAGCATAACGAATGGCCGCTTTGCCGTTACTAGAGGGTGTTTCGTGCAGCGTATATTTAATTGGGGCATGTATGCCAGCAATAAATACGCGCTGGTTTTTCTCATCCAAACTCACTGGCGACCAGTTTGAACCGCCTAAAATGCCTGGATAGACAGTGGTGCCTTCAAAGGTGGCTTTTTTAAACATATTTTGCTGCGGTACAAACGCGTCCGATTTTTTAAGCAATTTGCCAGTAGCGCGGTCATGAATATAAAACCAACCAGTTTTGCTGGCCTGCCCCACTGCGGCAATGTTTTTGCCATTGAAATGGTAGTTAAAAAGTACAGGCGGGCTGGCTAAGTCATAGCCCCATAAATCGTGCGGCACTTGCTGATAATGCCATTTGCGTACGCCAGTGTTCACATCCAACGCAACCAGTGAAACTGTATATAAGTTATCCCCAGGCCTTGAAATGTCGTTCATTTGTGGGCTTGGGTTGCCTGTACCAAAAAACAAAGTGTCACTTTTAACATCAATTGCTGGCGTGCTCCAAGCAGAGCCGCCACCAAAGCGTGCTGAGTCAGGGTATTTAGCCAAATCAGCCTTTTCTTGCGCCACATCGCGATTAAATTGCACACCATCCTCGGTGGATTCAGTGAAATTACCTTCCCAGCCATTGGCAGGAATTGTGTCAAACTGCCAGATACGCTTGCCGTCACTGACATCATAAGCAGCAAGAAATCCTGGTCTACCAAAGCGCCCTGATACACCAATAACTGCACCCAAAGGTGCGTCTGCTGTCGGATTGTCGATATGTAAACCGTAGCCTACCCCAGTAATGCCAACGATGACTTTGCCTTTATATACTACTGGCGCCATGGCGATGCCGATTCCCGTGCCACCTGTCACTTTACGGGCACTATTGGGGTCGTCTTTATTCAGTGCATCTTGGCCTTCGGTAGTAATCGCGCTTTCTACCACGTCTATATCCCACTCTTTTGCACCCGTTGTTGCGTTAAGTGCGATTAAGCGCGCATCCACTGTACCAATAAACACTTTACCATTTGCAACAGCCACGCCCCTATTTGCTGGGCCGCAGCACATTTTCCAATCGGCGCGCTTATCATGGTTGTAGCGCCATAACTCTTTACCCGTTTTGGCATCAAGTGCCACCACATGGTTAAAAGGTAAAGATAAATACATCACACCATTTTGCACGATTGGCGTTGCCTGAAAACTGGCACTAACACCACTGTTATATGCCCAAGCTTGTGCCAAGTCTTTGACGTTTTGTGTGTTAATTTGCTTTACAGGCGAAAAGCGCTGACTAGCGTAATCACGCCCAAAACTAGGCCAATCATTAGCCTCTACACTTGAATTATTGGGCTTGTAGTTTGCACCCCCACATGCAACGAGCGCAAGAAAACCAATCACTAATACTACTTTCAAAGACTTATACATAATTTAACTTAATTAAAATGAGTAATTACACAAAGTATACCGATTTGTATAGCGCTTGCATATATCATCGCTAATATCTGATTATTTTTATATTGATGCATCTATTAATTAAAATTTATCGTATCTATTCTTACAAACTAACGCAGGAACCAAACTTACAACCAAAGATTGAACTTGTAATTCCAACATTTTTTTACTCGTCACACCTATCTGAAATAAAAATTCAGGTAGTATCCAATATTAGTTAGTGGGTTAATTGTTATGAAGCAAACAAAATCATCTGAGGAGCTGTTTCGCTTGCTAGCCTTAAGCGGTCAAGGTGACCGTGCGGCTTTCCAAGCGCTATACGAGGCAACTTCTGCCAAACTGTTTGGCCTGTCACTACGCATCTTAAGTCGACGCGATTTAGCAGAGGAAGCTTTGCAAGATGCATTTATTAATATTTGGCACCACGCGCAAAATTACCGCCCAGAAAAAGCAGCAGTGATGACTTGGATGACTACCATAGTCCGTAACAAGTGCTTTGACTTACTGCGCGCTATGCCTAAGGAATCGCAGTTGTTAGAGGAACAAAGCATGGACGATTGGGCTTCAGATGACTTAGGCCCTTTGGAAAAAGTCACAGAGCAAAGTCAATCCAAAGCACTGCTAAATTGCATGAGCACACTTGCACCGCTGCAACGCCAAGCAATTGCACTAAGCTACTTTAAAGGCATGGTACACGAACAATTAGCAACACATATGGTGCAACCTCTAGGCACAGTTAAAACATGGATCAGGCGTGGTTTGCAATCTCTTAAAAGCTGTTTGCAAGGAGTATCCTCATGAGATACGACAATCAACTATTAGCCAATATGCTTGCTACGGAATATATTTTAGGCATGCTAAAAGGTGCTGCGAGAAGACGTTTTGAGCAATTATTAAGGCAACGTGCTGATTTAGCGCAAACCTTTCACTGGTGGGAGTCACATCTGCACTTGCTAGCGGACACTGTGCCAGCCACCCAGCCATCTAACAAGGTATGGCAAAACATCGAAAATCGCTTATTTAACGCACCGAGGACTAACTCTCGGGCTAACAATAGTAGCTGGTGGAAAGGTTTGGCATTTTTATCTACGGCCATGGCAGTTTCGCTTGCAACTTTCTTGGCAATTCAATCTCCTAAGCGATTAGAAGATATTGCCCCTACTGCTGTGGCTTTATTAACAACAGAAAAAGCGGAGGCTGGTTGGCTTTTAGATGAAACCAAACATTCACCAACAGATATTGAGATTAAAGTACGTGCACTGACTAGCCTGCAAATCAAGCCCGATAACGCGTTTGAATTATGGCTATTACCCGCAGACAAATCTAAACCGATTTCTCTAGGCTTATTGCCACAACAAGGGACTAGCGTATTTAAAGTGCCAGAGGAATTAATCGCGCAACTGGCAACTGGGTTGTTAGCTGTTAGCTTAGAACCCGTGGGCGGATCACCTACTGGTCAACCAACGGGGGCGGTGCTGTATCAAGGCAGGATGACTAAGACTTAAGATTTGTATTTGAAGCTTAGTTAATTTTTTAATTTTTATCGTTATTTAGAAAGTAGTAAATGGGTTTAGCCATAAAATTAGCAGAATCAGGTAGCTTGCCCGACTCTATTGTGCGGCAAGGCATTCGGCAGTTAGTGAAACAACGCTTGGTAGAAATTTCAGCAAACAATTGTGAAATCGGCATGGCGCACATGACACAATTTATTGCAGCCATGAATAATTCGGCTATTGCCCCGCTGCCTGAACTTGCCAATTCACAACATTACGAAGTACCTGCCGATTTTTTCCATTACTGTTTAGGTGTTAATCGCAAATACAGCAGCTGTTTTTGGATGCCCGATACGCAAACCTTAGATGAAGCTGAAGTATTGGCGTTGGCGCAAACCTGTGACCATGCCGATTTACAAGACGGCCAAGCGATTTTAGAGCTAGGCTGTGGCTGGGGCTCACTTTCACTTTGGATGGCTGCAAAATATCCAAAAGCCAATATCACTGGCGTTTCAAATTCAAACTCACAACGTGAATATATTATGAATACAGCTAAGTCGCGCGGCATCACTAATCTGAACATTATCACGGCAGACATGAATACATTTGAAGCGCCATCGACCTATGATCGTGTCGTGTCAGTTGAAATGTTTGAGCATATGCGAAATTACCAAGTGCTGTATGGCAAGGTCGCCAGCTGGCTAAATGCAGGTGGGAAATTCTTCAAACATATTTTTGTGCATCGCAATACGCCATATGTGTTTGATGTAAAAGCAGATGACGACTGGATGAGCCAATTCTTTTTTAGTGGCGGCATGATGCCCAGTGACGATTTGCCATTGCATTTTCAGGATGATTTAAAGCTAATCAAGCGTTGGCGTTGGGATGGCACGCATTATGAAAAAACGGCCAATGCCTGGCTGGAAAACATGGATAAAAACGCCAAAGCCATTACCCCTATTTTTGCGGCGACTTATGGTGAAAATGATGTAGAAATGTGGCGTAATCGCTGGCGCATGTTTTACATGGCGTGTGCCGAATTGTTTGGTTATAACAATGGCCAAGAATGGTGGGTAACCCACTATTTATTCGAGAAAAGATAATAGTTAGGTAAAGCTAATTAACACAATATGCCTAAATCACAAATTATTTCCAACTTTATCTTGTTTCAAATTGGCTGGTTTGCCTGTGTCATTGGTGCGTCCAAGCAGTCCCCTTGGCTGGGTGTCATCGTGGTTGCTGCCATTGTGGTTTGGCATCTATCGCAATCCAAACAAGCTAAACCAGAACTAATCTTATTAGCGCTGGCATTAGTTATCGGTGGCATCTACGATCAACTCATGCTAAGTAGCGGCTTAATCAGCTATCAGGCACATGGCTGGCTGGCCAGTTTAGTGCCCGCATGGATATTGGCTTTATGGGCAGTCTTTGTCACCGTATTAAATGTAAGTTTACGCTGGATGAAAGATATTAAGTCGCATGGCAAGTGGCTGGTTGCAATCCTGTTTGGCGCCTTTGGTGGACCGCTGGCTTATATGGGTGCTGAGAAACTTGGCGCAGTGTCACTCAATAACTTACCTGCAAGTTATATTGCGCTTGCTGTTGGCTGGGCAATACTCACACCATTATTGTTGGTGCTATCTGAAAAATTTGATGGGTTTAAAGTCTAATGATGAGCTGGCCCATTTATTTTTATAGTTTGGCAACCATTGCAATATTTGCCTTTGCTGGCTGGCTGCTAAGCTTGGCGCGAAAAAATGTCACACATGTGGACAGTATGTGGAGCTTGTTCTTTGTGATTGCAGCGTTTACCACTGCCGCTTTTGTGCTGTTTGTAGAGGTTGCTCCACCTAGACTGATATTGGTGCTGACCTGCGTGAGCGTTTGGGCGCTACGACTATGTATTTACTTAACATGGCGTAATTGGGGTCCACATGAAGACTCACGTTATGTCGAAATCCGCAAAAACAATCAACCGCATTTTTGGTTTAAAAGCCTTTATATTGTGTTTGGCTTGCAGGCGATATTGGCATGGGTGATTTCTGTTTCTTTGCATGCTGCCATTGCAGCCACATCACCGCTTAACCTGCTTGACTATGCCGGCTTGGCTTTGTTCTTATTCGGTTTAGTGTGGGAATCTTTGGCCGATTGGCAACTCAGCCGCTTTAAAGCGAACTCTAACAACAAAGGCAAGGTATTGAACACTGGTGTATGGCGCTACAGCCGCCACCCCAATTATTTTGGCGAGTGTTGTGTGTGGTGGGCGTTCTACTTATTTGCTTTGGCTGGTGGCGCTTGGTGGGCCATGATTTCACCTATATTAATGACGCTATTATTGCTAAAAGTGTCTGGCGTTAGCTTGTTAGAAAGCACCATCGTAGAGCGTCGCCCTGCCTATGCTGAATATATACGCAGTACCAACGCATTTTTTCCTGGCCCTTTAAAAAGAGAATTAACTAAATGAAAATAATAATTTTGGGTGCTTGTTTGCTGTTGGCTACTCCGTTATTGCAGGCAAAAGAGTGGGCATTTGATGTGTATTTAGACAAAAGCAAAATTGGCACGCATACGTTCACGCTTAATGATAGTACGCTCACTTCTAAAGCTAATTTCAATGTAAAGGTGTTATTTATAAATGCTTATAAATACGACCACGCCGCTAAAGAACAATGGGCTGGCGACTGTTTAAACGCGCTAGAAGCCAACACCACTGAAAATAAAGTAGTAACTAAAGTAAACGGCAAACTGGATGCTGGCGCATTTAACGTTAAAAATGGTAGTCAAGAGCAAACCCTACCCGCTTGTGTAATGACGTTTGCCTATTGGAACCCAAAAATACTACAACAAAGCAAACTGCTTAACCCACAAAATGCAGAGCATTTAGACACGACCATCACCAAGCTTGGGGACACTAAAACTGAGGTAAAAGGCAAACCGACTGATACCGCACACTACAAGATTACTGGTGCGTTAAAAGGCGTTAAGAAGCTCAATATTGAGCTGTGGTACAACCAGGATAATGATTGGGTTGCGCTTAAATCGGTGACCCCCGAAGGTTACAACATTATCTATAAGCTCAAATAATTAGCCATTAATAATCAACCATGCGAGACCAACATGTTTAAAACCTTTAATCATTTAGCAGTATGTCTAGGCTGCTTAATTTTAACAACTGGATGCGCGAGTCAAAAAATGAATGAAATCCCACTGGTAAACCAAGTTGATTTAGCCAAATTTATGGGTGATTGGTATGTGATTGCGGTGATTCCTACCGCGATTGAAACTGATGCCCACAACCCAATTGAAAATTACAGACTGAACGATGACGGCACCATTTCCACCACCTTTACCTTTAATAAAGGCAGTTTTGATGGCAAAGCAAAAAAATATGAGCCAAAAGGCTTTGTGCTACCTGATACTGGCAATGCGCTATGGGGCATGCAATTTATTTGGCCCATCAAGGCGGAATACCGCATTGCTTATTTAGATTCGACCTACCAAACCACCATTATCGCGCGTAACGCACGCGACTATGTGTGGCTGATGGCGCGCACCCCGCAAATTAGCGATGCTGAATATGAGAAGCTCACGGCGTTGATTAAAGGCTGGGGTTACGACATGACCAAGCTAATTAAAGCACCGCAGCAAACGTTGAGTGAGAGAGATAAATAGAAAGAAAGATGATGCTTAACCGTTTAAATTCTTTGCGTGTTTCCATATTAGGCTGGCTGGATAACACTCACTATGTTAAAGAAACTACTTTGACAGAAGACCAAATCGATTGGACACGTGTTATCCCATTTGTATGTTTGCATCTCGCCTGTTTTGGTATTGTTTTTGTTGGCTTTAGCTGGTTTGCCTTAGCCTTTGCATTAGTGCTGTATATCGTCCGCATGTTTGCGATTACCGCGTTCTATCACCGCTACTTTGCCCACAAAGCCTTTAAAACCAGCCGCGCTGGCCAATTTATATTTGCGGTACTAGGCGCGAGTGCAGTACAGCGTGGGCCACTTTGGTGGGCATCACACCATCGCAATCATCATGCGCATTCAGACGAGCAGATTGATGCACACTCACCGCATCAGCACGGCTTTTTATGGAGCCATATTGGCTGGTTTTTATCACGCGCCAATTTTTCTACCCAGATTGAACGAGTAAAAGAATTGGCACACTTCCCAGAGCTACGCTTTTTAGACCGCTTCGATATCATCATACCCATTGCCCTAGGAGCCAGTATCTATGCGCTTGGCGAGGCACTAAATATTGTCATGCCTGCCTTACAAACCAATGGCCTGCAGTTGTTTGTGTGGGGATTTATTCTCTCTACCGTATTGCTATACCACGGCACATTTTGTGTGAACTCGCTAGCGCATGTATGGGGCAAACGACGCTACGCCACGCGCGATCACAGTCGCAATAACGCGTTGATTGCGCTGATTACACTGGGTGAAGGCTGGCATAACAATCACCACCATTTTCCAGGCTCAGCCAAGCAAGGTTTTTACTGGTGGGAAGTTGACTTTACCTACTACGGATTACGCATATTGGCGGCACTGGGCATTATTTGGGATTTAAAAACTGTTCCTGTCGCCATTAAAAACGCGCACATCAAGCAAAGTAATTAACCATGAAGATTGCAATTATTGGCTCTGGCATTGCCGGCAACACCCTCGCCCACCATTTATACAAAACTCACGACATCACGGTTTACGAGGCTAACAGCCATATTGGTGGCCACACGCATACGCATGACATCGAAATAGACCAAAAAAAATACACCGTAGATACCGGTTTTATCGTTTTTAACAATCGCACCTATCCAGAATTTATTCAATTGTTAGAAGCACATCAAGTGGCTTGGCAGCCCAGCAATATGAGCTTTAGCGTGCGCTGTGAAACCACCGGACTAGAATATAACGGCACTACCCTGAATAGTCTGTTTGCACAACGCAGCAACTTATTTAAACCCAGCTTTTACCAGATGATTCGTGACATTTTGCGCTTTAACCGAGAGTCACTCAGCTTACTGGAAAATGGTAACGAAATTGCCATGGGCGATTACCTCAATCAAAATAACTATGGTCAGCGCTTTATCGACCAATATATCATCCCCATGGGCGCCGCAATTTGGTCTACTGATGCCGCGCAAATGCTACAGTTCCCAGCGCGATTTTTTGTGCGGTTTTTTCATCATCACGGCATGTTAAGCGTCAACAATCGACCGCAATGGCGCACCATTACTGGCGGATCAGCCAGATACGTTGAGGCAATCACTGCGCCGTTTAAGCATGTTATTAAGCTTAACACGCCTGCCAAAGCGGTAAAACGTAATGCAAACAATGTGGAGATTACTTTGCAAAACGGCGATACAGAACAATTTGATTATGTGTTTTTTGCCTGCCACAGCGATGAAGCTTTGCGCATGCTGACAGATGCAACAAAATCAGAGCATGAGGTGTTAAGCGCAATTCCATATCAACAAAACAGCGCATATCTGCATACCGACGTTAACTTAATGCCTAAGCGCAAATTGGCATGGGCGGCATGGAACTACCATTTACCCAAAATGCCCAGCAATAAAGTTCCAAATAATAAAGTTTTGGTTACCTACAATATGAATATTTTGCAGAATATTGATTGCCCACAACCTATTTTAGTCACCCTTAATCATACCGATAACATCAACCCTGCCAAAATAATCAAGCGCTTACAATACACGCATCCTGTCTACACCATAGCTGGTGCGGCTGCACAGACAAGGCATGCAGAAATTAGCGGACAAAACCGTACGGGCTACGCAGGCGCTTATTGGCTGAACGGTTTTCATGAGGACGGCGTAAAAAGTGCGCTGGCTGCGTTACTGCACTTTGAGAAGTTTGTCGCCAATGCATAGCAAAATACATAGCAAGATTTATGCTGGCTGGGTGGCACACCAGCGCTATAGCCCCAAAAAACATGGCTTTCGCTACCGTGCTTTTATGATGTATTTAGATTTAGATGAGATTAATTTATTATTTAAGAACAATAAATTATGGAGCTATCTTAAACCAAATATTGCATATTTTAATCGTGCTGATTATTTTGGTGACCCTACTAAAAATCTAAAAAGTGAAATCAGCGATTTAGTTTTAAACGCCACGGGCAAACCTGCGCAAGGTGCGGTGCGATTGCTGACCAATATGCGCTATTTTGGGCATTGCTTTAACCCGGTATCGTTTTACTATTGCTTTGAAGCGGATGGCGTAACCCTGCAAGCGATTGTCACGCACATCACCAATACACCGTGGGGTGAAGATTATGCTTATGTACATGATTTTAATGCAGATAAATTGATTAAAAACACTAAAAATGGGGTGATTACTGCATTTAAACTGGATAAGAAATTCCATGTTTCTCCTTTTATGCCGATGGAAATTAATTACGGCTGGGCGTTTAAGCTATATGAGAAACAACTATTTGTGCACATGAAAAATTTTCAGCGCGGTCAGGAAATTTTTAACGCCACTTTGAGTTTGCAAGCACAAGAAATTACGCCTAACGCATTGAATTTATTGCTGATTCAATATCCACTCATGACCATTAAAGTTGTCATTGGTATCTACTGGAACGCCCTACTACTCTGGCTAAAACGGGTGCCTGTTTATTCACACCCTATTACTATTAACAAAGACTAAAAGTTACTATGGAAACCCTATCTGCTCCGCTTAAAATAAAAAAACGTGCTGCTTGGCTGCAAACTTTTGCTAAAGCGCAAGTGCTTAAAAAATTGACCAACCTTGCATACGGCCAATTAACGCTTATAGACGCCGAAGAACGCTATCAGTTTGGCACTGCGGGCGATTTAAGTGCAACGATTATTGTCAATGACGCACATTTTTACGGTGATGTAGCATTTGGCGGCAGCATTGGCGCGGGTGAAGCTTATATGCTGGGCTATTGGCATGCAGACAATCTCACCAATGTGGTTCGCCTGTTCGCAGCCAACCAAAACATCATGGATGCACTAGAAGGCGGTTTTGAGTGGCTTTCCAAGCCTATTCTAAAGACGCTGCACTACTTAAACCGCAACACGCAAGATGGCAGCCGCAAAAACATTGCCGCACACTATGATTTAGGCAACGATTTTTTTAAACTGTGGCTAGATTCAACCATGATGTACTCTGCGGCGATTTTCGCACCTGCAGACTGCAGTTTAGAAGCTGCATCACTTAAAAAACTCCAAGTTATTTGCGATAAATTAGACTTGAAGCCTAGCGATCATGTGCTAGAAATTGGCACGGGCTGGGGCGGTTTTGCTATTTATGCGGCAAAAAATTATGGCTGTCACGTCACCACCACCACTATCTCAAGACAGCAATATGATGAGGCCAAACATAGAGTCACAGCAGAAAACCTTGAACATAAAGTAACACTTTTGTTAAATGATTACAGAGACTTACAAGGACAATTTGATAAATTAGTTTCAATTGAAATGATCGAGGCTGTGGGCCATCAATTCTATGATGTCTACTTCGCTAAAGTCAGCAGCTTACTCAAGCCCGATGGTTTAGCACTAATTCAAGCCATAACCATTACCGACCAACGCTTTGAAGCGGCAAAAAATAGTGTCGATTTTATCCAGCGTTATATTTTTCCTGGCTCAAATATTCCTAGCAACACGGCTATGCTGCAAAGCATCACCAAAACATCCGATATGCGCCTGTTTGATTGTGAAGATATCGGCGCGCATTACGCCACCACACTTCGCAAATGGCGTGAAAACTTCTTCGCTAATATTGCGCAAGTACGTCAATTAGGCTATTCGGAAGAGTTTATCCGCATGTGGGAATTCTATTTATGTTATTGCGAAGGCGGCTTTGCAGAACGTGCGCTGGGCGATGTGCATTTATTATTAGCCAAACCACAAAATCGCAGGCCTGCATTAATTTAGCGATGTTTGCATAATGGCACGCTTATAATAACCCCCTATGCAATTTGCAAATATTGAATGGCGCGAAAATAAAGAGGCACACCAGCCCTACTCAATTGATTTTAATGATGTTTATTTCAATACAGATGACGGTTTAGCAGAAACCGAGTATGTGTTTATTGCACATAACCAGTTACAACAACGCTTCTCCAACCCCAATCTAAGCAATTTTACTATGATTGAAACGGGCTTTGGCACAGGTCTAAACTTTCTAGTTGTAAGCGCACTTTGGTTACAGCTAGCACCTAGAGACGCCACTTTGCATTATATTGGCATCGAAAAAATGCCGCTTTCACCAGCCGATTTAACGCGCGCGCAGGCGCTGTGGCCCCAGTTTACCGATATTTCGCAAGCACTGATTAAGCAATATTCGACACTTAAAACTGGCATTAATCATTTTAGTATCGCTGCAGGCCATATCCAGCTTGACTTACAGGCCGATGACATTATGCTCGTACTGCCACAGTTGTCGCATATCGCCGATGCTTGGCTGCCGGATGGCTTTGCCCCCGCCAAAAATACTGCCATGTGGTCCAGTGAAGTATTTGCACAGATGGCACGCCACTCAAAAATAGGTACGACCTTTGCCACTTTTACCAGTGCTGGCCAGGTTAAACGAGGTTTGCAGGCAGCTGGTTTTGAAGTCAGCAAGCATAAAGGCTTCGGCAAAAAGCGTGAAATGTTAAGCGGACTGTTTAATGGCTGGGTGTTATGACGAGCGCAATTGTGATTGGTGGCGGCATTGCAGGTTGTAGCACGGCATTCGCATTAGCCAAGCGCGGCATTGCAATTACTCTGATTGAGCGGCACGATAAGCTAGCGCAGGAAGCCTCTGGCAATCCACTGGCAATGCTCTATCCAAAACTGAATATCAAGCCAACACCCGCCAATATACTTGCTTTGCAAGGATTTTTATTCACTCTTGGCTTATTAAAAAAGCTGCCTAAATCTACTGAAATTTTTAATGCGTGTGGGCAAATTCAGCTGGCGTTTAATGCGCGCGAGCAGGCTAAACAAACCACTTTATCTCAAACATCAGAAACTGAGTTTTTGAAATTTCAGACTTTAAACACCGAAGAAGCCAGCGCAATCGCAGGCATCCCCTTAAAAATCGGTGGTTTATATTTGCCGCAGGCTGGTTGGGTTAAGCCGCAAGCCTTATGTGAAGCGCTTTGCAGCAACCCCTTGATTTCAGTTGTCACTTCAACCGAAGCATTAAGCATTGAAAAGCAGGATGAGCTTTGGCGCGTTACAGCGGCTAATCAACAGGCAATGAATGCTAATATATACGAAGCTGAGATAGTCGTCATTTGCAATGCCAACGACATCAAACAATTTCATCAGTGCACTAGTGCCGCCATTACCCCAGTGCGCGGCCAACTTAATTGGTTCAAATCTAGCGTTGAAAGCGAAAAGATTAAGCCAATTATTTGCAGTGACCATCACGTGAGCCCCGCCGTGGATGGATGGCACTGTGTTGGCACCAGTTATGCACCCAATGACCTGCATGCAGAGATTAGCCCAGCCGATACGCAACAAAACCTGAATGCACTGTATAAACTTGCGCCGGATATTTACAAGTACCTTGATATAGAAAGTGTGCAAGCACGCGTTGGCTGGCGCAGCCAAACGCTAGACTATATGCCGCTTGCTGGGCAACTACTCGATGAAGAACAATTATGTAAAAATCCATCACGTTACAACGCCAACCCTGCAAGTTTGCCATGGTTAAGTGGCTTGTATGTGAATGCAGGACATGGCTCTAAAGGCATGATTACCGCGCCCTTGTGTGGCGAATTAATCGCAGGCTTAGCTACCGATAGCCACTTACCTATCAACCTACAGTTAGCCAGCAAGCTCAATCCTAGTCGATTTTTGCTGCGTGAGCTCGGCTTAAAACAATTAGCCAACTCGCTCTTTGTTGCGTGAATTGTGAGCCAATTCACTTTTATAGATTAAAATTGGGCATGCAAGGCATAAACCAACTCCTTAATCAAGCGCAACAGGCCGAGCTACAAGGCAATAGCCATGAGGCGCTCCAGCTATACCAGCAAATATTAAGGTTGCACCCAACAGAGCTTGGTTTACACGCACGTTGTGGCAATTTATGCGCACAACTGCAGCGGTTCGAAGAAGCAGCAGGCTATTTTAGGCGGCTTTTACATGCCAATAAAAAAAGTGATGACATACGCAACGCACTTTGTTATTGCTTAGTAGCACTGGGCAATCAAGCACACAGTAATAGTAATTATTTGCAAGCGGAAGCTTGCTTTGAAGAGGCCACACAGCACCAGCCAAGCAATGCAGTGTATTGGTATAACTTGGGCAACGCCCAGCGCGAGCTTGGCAAGCCACAAGCCGCATTAGAGAGTTTTAAGTTATCCATCAAATTCGACCCCAATGATGCCGATGCGCACAATAACTTAGGCAATGTACAGCGCGAATTGGGCAAACTGGATGCAGCCATTGCCAGCTATGAACGCGCTTTACAGCTAAACCCAAACTTACACCATGCCTTAGCGCATTTAGTACACCAAAAACAGCACATATGCGACTGGCATGGTTTGAGTTCAACAAGTTTGGATGCCCAAATCACAGAAATTCGTCGATTGGTGCGTGAGGAACCGAGTGCGCAAATTTCACCATTTGCGTTTTTGGCGCTACCCGGCGCCACTGCGGCCGAACAAAAGCAATGCGCTAGCAATTGGGCTAATAATCTATTTAGACATTTGGTTGAAAATAGCTCGGAGAGTGCGCCAAACAAAACCAAAGATGCAAAAGAAAAAATCAATATTGGCTATTTATCGGCAGACTTTAGGCTACATCCGCTAGCATTTTTAATTACCGAACTAATCGAAAAACACGACAGAAGTAAATTCAAGGTTGTGGCCTACTCTTATGGTGCGGTTGATAACACCCCCACCAGAAAGCGATTGGTAAAGGCGTTTGACCAATTTAACGATATTCGCTATTTAAACGATATCCAAGCGGCGCATAAAATCCAGCAAGATGGTATCGATATTTTGGTAGATTTAACGGGCTTTACGCAAACCAGCCGCACTGGCATTATCGCACTTAAGCCAGCACCTATTAGCATTAACTGGCTTGGCTATGCTGGCACTATGGGTGAAATCAAGAGCGAGCTAAAAACAAACCCGCTGTTTGATTATGTTTTGGTTGATCGCATAATTGCCCCCAACCCCAACGATTTTAGTGAACAACTGCTTTACCTACCTTGCTATCAACCCAATGACAGTCAACGCCCAGTTGGTAAAAGTACCACAAAAATTGAGAACAACCTGCCCGCTGATGCATTTGTATTTTGCTGCTTTAACCAAACCTTTAAAATTACCGCAGCGATTTTTTCAACGTGGATGCGGATTCTCAAGCTAGCACCTAGTAGCATATTGTGGTTGTTAGATTGCAATCCATGGGCGAAAAGCAATTTGCAACGCGAAGCAGAAAATGCAGGTATTGCCACCGATAGAATTGTTTTCGCACCGCGCGTACCCATTGCCGAACACTTGGCGCGCCATGCGCATGCTGATTTGTTTTTAGATACCCTACCCTACAACGCGCATACCACCGCCAGCGACGCGCTTTTTATGGGCGTGCCCGTGCTAACGATACTAGGCAATACCTTTGCCAGCCGTGTTGCAGCAAGCCTGCTTACACGCGCAGGATTGCCAGAGCTAATCACCAACAACTTACCAGAGTATGAACAAAAAGCAGTATTTTTTGCACAGCATCCAGAAAAGTTGGCAGAACTCAATCGTGGGCAAAACAAATCACCTCTTTTTGATGCCAATCAATTTGCACGCGATATTGAACAGCAATATTTAAATACTTGGGCAAAATTAGACATAGGCACGAAATTGCCATAAAAACTTGGCTTGTGATAAAGTTTAACCCATCACCAAATAATAGGATTTTACATGGCTGCCATTGATATTACCCCAGTGCTGAAATATATGACCGACAAAGGCGGTTCGGACCTGTTTTTTAGCACAGGCGCTTCTATACACATGGATGTTGAAGGTGAAACCATGCCAGTCAATGCGCAAAAAATGACGCCAGGCATGATTAAAGAAATTGCCTATGCCATTATGAGTCCTGCGCAAATTGCGGAATTTGAAAAAGAATTAGAATGTAACTTTGCCATTGGTCGCAAAGATATTGGCCGTTTCCGTGTCAATGTGTTTAGGCAGCGCGGCGAAGTCGGTATGGTCATTCGCCACATTAAAACCGATATTCCAGACTTTGAAACTTTAGGTTTGCCACTGATTCTGCGTGAGCTCATCATGAAAAAACGTGGTTTGGTGTTGGTAGTAGGCTCAACTGGCTCAGGAAAATCAACAACACTAGCCTCAATGATTGATTATCGCAATGCCAATGAAACTGGCCATATTGTCACCATTGAAGACCCGATTGAGTTTGTGTATAACCACAAAAAATCGGTGGTGGACCAGCGCGAAGTCGGCATTGATACCCACTCGTTCACCAGCGCACTTAAAAATGCCATGCGCCAGGCGCCAGATGTGATTTTAATTGGTGAAGTGCGTGATATGGATGGTATGCAACAAGCGCTGACTTACGCCGAAACGGGCCATTTATGTCTAGCTACCTTGCACGCAAACAATGCCAACCAAGCACTCGAGCGCATTATTTCATTCTTCCCAACTGAGGCCAAACATGGCTTGCTACTTGGCGTTTCACTAAATTTGGTGGGCATTGTGTCGCAACGCTTAATTCCTGGCAAAGTCCAGAAACGCGTGGCGGCGGTTGAGGTGCTGATTAACACGCCTTATGTGTCAGAGCTGATTCAAAAACAAAAAATGGGTGAGTTGAAAGACACCATGGCCGACAACAACGATATTGGCATGAATACGTTTGACCAGTCGCTATTTAAGCTATTTGCCAACGGCAAAATTGATGAAAACGAAGCGCTGGCTAATGCCGATTCGCGTAACGATTTATCACTAAAAATTCGCTTTGCTGCGGAAGGTAATGCGGGTGGCTTTGGTGGTTAACTTTTAAATGGCTAGCGATGGATTGTTAATCTTTATGATTTAGGGCTGCAGTTAACGCCGCTGCAATAATCAGCAGCCCACCCAACCATTCATTTAATGTCATGGCTTCGTGCGCTAAATAATACGAAGCGATAGCCGCCACGACTAGTTCAAACAAAAACAATACAGAAGCGCGGATTGCTGTCAATTGCGTCACTCCAAACTGCACTAGCATGGTAGCCGCTATTAGCAACAGCGCAATAACCACAATCACCACCCAATGATTAGGACTGAAAAAACTTGGCGTGACAAAGTTTTGACCATAATAATTGACTAAGAATGGTGCAGAAAGCACCGCCACGGCAATCACACCCACCCACACCGCAAATGATTTTTGTAGCAGGTTTAAATGACTGGATTTTCTGGTAATCACATTGGTCAACGAGAAGCCAATACCTGCAGATAAAGCCAACCATTCGGCAGCATTACGCGGAATAGGTAAACTGCTTTCTACGGCGCTAAATGGGCCTGCTAGCATGATATAGGCACCAACAAGGGCGATACTAATCGAGATAAAACCAATTTTTGTAATCGGTTCTTTTAGCCAAAAGCGCGCTAGTAGCAATGTCCACAAGGGCGATAAATAAAATAACAACATCACCCGCATCACTTCACCATCAATCACCGCCAGCACATAGCTCAGGTTAGTCCAGCCCGCAATAAGCCCAATCCAAACCACATTTTGTGGCTGCTTAAATAGCTCGCGCCAATGTCTAGCTAGATGTTTAGAGAAATAAGTGCCAGCCAACAGCGTGGCAATGCAATAGGTATAAAAGCTAGAAGCCACCCCCGATACGCCCGCTTCAGCCATCAAGCGATAAGGATACCAAATAATGCCCCAGCAAAAAGCGCCAAACAGCAGGCCAAATATCGCTAACGTATTTTTATTGGAATTAATCTTATTGCTATTAATCAAGTTGAATCCTAAATTATAATAGGGCCTATGAACCCAAATTTGAGCCTGCTACAACCCTACCCGTTTCAGCGTCTGCGCGATTTATTTTCTGGCATTACACCTAATCCAGCCTTGAATAACATCAATCTTTCCATTGGCGAACCCAAACATGCCACACCGCAACTGATTAAAGACGCACTCACCAACAACTTGAGTGGTCTAGCAACCTACCCTACAACAGTTGGTAGTGTTGAACTGCGCACCGCTATCGGTAACTGGATTGCGCGCCGTTACAACATCGTAGCGCTGAACCCAGACAAAGCCATTTTACCAGTAACTGGCAGCCGCGAGGCGCTATTTGCGTTTGCGCAGGTGGTTATAGATAACAGTCAAAGTCATGTGAGCAAATCTAAACCCATCGTAATTTCGCCAAATCCGTTTTATCAAATTTACGAGGGTGCGGCGTTTTTGGCAGGGGCTGAGCCTTATTTTTTAAATACCACGCCAGAAAATGGCCATGCCATGGATTTTGCCAGAGTCCCTGCAGACATTTTAAGGCGTACACAGTTAGTTTATGTGTGTAGCCCAGGCAATCCATCTGGCAAGGTGATGTCGTTGGAACAATGGAAAACGCTATTTGCACTGTCAGACCAATATGGCTTTATCATCGCAGCAGATGAATGTTATTCGGAAATTTACTTTAAAGAAGCCGAGCCACCATTAGGTGCGCTGCAGGCCTCATACCTATTGGGTCGTGGCCATGCCAATTTAATCATGTTCAGCTCGCTTTCTAAGCGGAGCAATGTACCTGGCATGCGCTCTGGCTTTGTGGCTGGCGATGAAAAGATTATTGAGAAATTTGCGCTATACCGTACCTATCATGGCTGCGCCATGAATCCAGCGGTGCAGGCTGCCAGCACAGCGGCATGGAATGACGACGCGCATGTGGTTGAAAACCGCCAATTGTACGCACAAAAATTTAAAGTGGTTACACCGATGTTGGCTGAAGTATTAACGGTCGAAATGCCTGACGCCGCATTCTATTTGTGGGCAAAAAGCAAAAAAAGCGATACTGAATTGGCGGTAAACCTCTACCGAGACCTCAATATTACCGTGCTGCCAGGCAGCTATTTAGCGCGTGAGGCACACGGGTCAAACCCAGGAGAGAATTTTATCCGCATGGCGCTCGTGGCTTCTTATGATGAGTGCCTAGAAGCGGCTAATCGCATTAAAAATTACTTATAATTTACTTTAACTTAATAATTTAAGTATTTGTTTTTATATATTTATTATTCAATCTCACAGCAAGTGAGCTCAAGGCAATCAGCGCTACCCCAATCACCACCAATGCAATCGGCCAGCCCAGTGTATTGGCAAAGTGTTTGGCTGTGTAATAACCAATATAAGTCAGCATCGCCAGCGTGCCTACTCCCAGTAGCGCGCGACTACGCACATGCGTACTTAAAAATATCATGAGCGCCGATAACCCCAGATAAAGCAGCTCAAGCGGCGTGTTTTCTACCGCTTCAAACACCGACCACATCAAGATTACGCCACCGACAAAATACCAAAATGGCGCAATCGCCATGTGTTTAGATTGCTGTAGCGCGTAAGCCACGCAAATCAGCGAAACGCCAACCACCATACCAATCAGCTCGCCATCCCAGTTCCACACATCAAACACATTCGCCAGCAAAATACAGCCAAACAAAATGGCGCTGAATGCCAGTACTGACAAGCGTTTCGCCCAAAACGTAGCACCCTGCTGTATCAGCATGTAGGCCGACATAAAGATAAGACCATGACGAGCATCACCGCCAGATGAGTACTCTTGCAACATCACCAAAATACCCATGGGCTGCAAGATTGAAGACACAATAAACAATGGCGTGGCGGCTTTGTCATAACGTTTATCTGCCAAACAAACTAAGCCCATGATAAACGCCACTAGGCCTACTCCTAAAGTCACAATCACGCGCGCGGCCGAGCCAAAATCATCCCAATACATGCTGATAAACACGCCAATGCCAGCAAAGACAAAAATGCCACCAATGTAGCCGAACAGCTTGGAAAGTACGCTAGAAGATGGCTTGGAATCCGATGCAGGTGCGGCCTCTAGGGCATGCTTTATTTCATCTAGACTAATTTGGTTGTGCTTGACCAAAGCCACAATCTCTTGAAGCGCTTCTTGTTTATCCGACATGTCCGCCCCTATTTCTTTAGTTTATTTTACTTATCGTTATTTTTACTTACGATTATTTTTTAAGCACCCAGCCAATAAAATGCAGCTGATCGTAATAATAGTTATTTTGCAGTGTATTAATTTTGTAGCCTACACTGCCCTTTTTAAGTCGATAGCCGCTATTGTAACCACCGCCGCCAAACAGGCCGCCAACTAGGCCATTGTTGCCGTAGCGTTGGTTTTCCATCATGTAGCCATCTGGCGCCACCATAGCAGTATCTATAGTCATGTTTTTGGTTTCTGCTAGCAATATCTCTGTGTCGCCTGCTGACTTACTATCAACAAACTGGCTGGTATCAATGGTAATTTCGCGCATCACTTCAGTTTTAGCGTCATACGCCATTAGTTTTTTCGAGTTGTAATAGTTATCTTTGCCATCTGTTTTTTTAACCTTCACCATGAGCTGCTGGTTTTTTACATTAAAATCAATCGTATAGTCAGGTTTGTTTTGATAGCCGTAATCCTGCACACTGAACAACACCTCATATTGCGGCGGCGTGCTATAGATTTTAGGAATCACCGTTGCCGCAAAAAACAACACAATCAACAACACTGGCAACGCCAAGCCAATGACTAACACTAAGTTTTCTTTAATAAAATTTTTCACTCACGTTCCTTTATAAACTGCTCAACTTTGGCTAATACTACGCTATTCAAATCGGCCTGCAAACAATCCAATTCAATTACATCATCCATTCCACGCAGCCATGTGAGTTGACGCTTGGCCAGCTGGCGCGTGGCAAAAATACCCCTATCGCGCAACTCTACCAAATCATAGTCACCATTTAAGTGTTCTAGCGTTTGTCGATAGCCCACACAGCGCATGGAGGTTGACTCTGCAGTGAGTTGTGGATATTTAGCCAGCAAGCTTTTTACTTCATCCACTAACCCTAATTTCAGCATTTCATCAAAGCGTGCTGCTATTCGTTGATGCAACACGCTGCGCTCATTGGGAACCAGTGCAATTTTGAGCACTTGGTAAGGCAGCGCCTCGCTGCTTTGCCTTTTAAATAAAGTGCTCATCGCCTCACCCGTGATTTCAAACACCTCTAAAGCACGTTGAATACGCTGCGCATCGTTAGGCTGCAAGCGTGCTGCTGTTTCTGGGTCAATCAAAGCCAACTTTTCATGCATAGCAGGCCAGCCAATTAAGGCTGCACGTGCGTCTAGCCTAGCGCGTACTTCTGGGTTGGCTTGTGGCAAACCACTCATGCCCTCAGACAAGGCTTTAAAATACAACATCGTACCGCCCACCAGCAGTGGAATCTTGCCACGCGCCGTAATGTCTGCCATCAAACGTAAGGCATCGCTTCTAAAGCTCGCCGCAGAATACGCACTTGTGGGGTCAATAATATCAATCAGATGATGTGGGGCGCTTGCCAGCGTTGCTGCATCTGGCTTGGCAGTGCCGATGTTCATGTCTTTAAAAACGAGTGCAGAATCGACACTGATAATTTCAACGGGTAGTTTTGAATATAGATGTACAGCCGCACCAGTCTTGCCGCTGGCTGTGGGGCCCATTAAAAAAATTGCAGTTGGCAACGAACTCACCAAATTACACATCTAAAATACGAAAATAACAGTAAATAAACTGCTGCACATTACCGACTGGCGTGTGATGCAGTACTTTTTCATTAGCAATAAGCGCAAATGACTTCCCAAGCTCCGCGTGCAAACTAGCAGCACTATAACGAACAGTTTTTAGCCCACTACATTGCATAGGGCCATCCTCTGCAAATGTAGCAATAATGACATGTCCATTGGGTTTAACCGAATTTAGAATATTCTGAATATAGGCTTTTCTGTCTTCAGCAGAAGTTAAAAAGTGAAATACAGCGCGGTCATGCCAGACGTCAAAACTGTGCGATGGAAACGCTATTTTTGTAATATCGGCTACCAACCAATTTACTTGGTCAGCACGCGTACCCAAGCGATTTTTTGTAGCTAAAAGCGCATTTTCTGAAATGTCTAATACCGATAATTTTTTGTATCCGCTCGTTAACAAATCATCCACCAATGTAGAAGCGCCACCACCAACATCTATAATCGAAGCCGATTGGTCTAACCCCGTTTTTTGCAAAAAACGAATAGAATCATCAGCATGATGTTGAAACCAACTGACCGCATTGACAGACTTGGTAGAATAGACTTGATTCCAATACGCTTTTGAATCTACGAGGTCTTGCTTTGACAACGTTATTTCCCCCTCATAAACATCTTATCCAAATCGCTCATGCTGACCTGAAACCAAGTTGGGCGGCCGTGGTTGCACATGCCTGAACGTTCTGTCGCTTCCATATCGCGCAGCAAGGCATTCATCTCAGTCACGGTGAGGATGCGATTAGCACGCACAGCAGCGTGGCAGGCCATCGTACCAAGCAGTTCGTTTCTTCGCTCTGTGAGCGCACGGCTGGCGCCATATTCGCGCAAATCTTTTAATACATCACGCGCCAGTTGCACAGCATCTGCATTTTGCAGCATCGTTGGCACTGCGCGCACCGCCAGTGTGTTGGGAGAAAGCACGGCAATATCAAAGCCCAATTGCCGTAGATTATCCGCACCTGTTGCCAGCTCTTCATTCACCGTGGCTACTTCTAGCCTATCTGCATTAAAGCTGACAGGAATTAACAAAGGTTGCATCGGTACGGCTTTATTATCGAGTGCGTTTTTAAGTTGCTCGTACATAATGCGCTCGTGGGCGGCATGCATATCGACCACCACTAAACCCAATTTATTTTGCGCAAGAATATACACGCCGTGAATTTGCGCGACGGCAAAACCTAACGGAAAGTCCAAATCAAAATCTTGTGTATTTTCAGAGCTTAAAAGAGCATCGCCAGAAGCCGCATGAATATTGGCTTGCAGGGCATCATTTTCTGCTCGTAGTGAGTTATTAGCGAATAAGGTTTGATAAAAAGCGCTAGGTTGGTTGGCATTTAAGTTAATTTGGGTTTGATACTGCGGGTAATTGGGTGAGTTAGCATATTGCGAAGCAAACGGATTGTGCGCGGCTTGGCTGGCGGTAGCCGCATTAGACAAACCAGTGGGCGTTGCCAAATTTTTGTGTAAGCTATGAAAAATAAAACGATGTATCGCTTGGCCATCCCTAAAGCGCACTTCGGTTTTGCTGGGGTGTACATTCACATCCACCAAATTAGGGTCGCACTCTAAAAACAGCACAAATGCGGGGTGACGGTCATGGTGCAACACATCCTGATAGGCTTGGCGAATTGCGTGCGCAATCAATTTATCGCGCACAAAGCGTCCATTGACGTATACATATTGCGTATCGCGGCTGTTGCGATTAAACGTAGGCTTGGCCGCCACACCCCACAGCCTTAAACCAGCAGCCTGTTCATCAATACTGATACTTTCAGCGGCAAACTCGGCACCTAATACTTCGCTGAATCTTTTTGTCGGCTCACTAGCAGAATAACGACTAAGCGCCCTGCCATTATGCTGCAACATAAACGCGACATCGGGTCGTGAAAGCGCAACGCGGCTAAACGCCTCTTCGCAATGGCCAAACTCGGTAGCCTCGGTTTTTAAAAATTTACGGCGCGCAGGCGTATTAAAATATAAATCGTTGACTTCGACAATAGTGCCAACATCTAAGCCAATGGGTTCTAATGGCGCGATTGAGCTGCCTTCTGAGGCAATGCGCCAAGCATGTTTGGTATCGAGTGCGCGGCTGGATATTTGTGTGCGTGAGACTGATGCGATACTCGCCAACGCCTCACCGCGAAAACCCAAACTAGCAACTGCTTCTAAATCTTCTAAGCTGGCAATTTTGCTAGTGGCATGGCGGGTTAAAGCCATGGCCAAATCATCTTGTGCAATGCCGCTGCCATTATCAACCACTTTTAATTGCTTAACGCCACCTTGTACTAAACTTACTGAAATCTCGCTAGAACCTGCATCTAGGCTGTTTTCTAGCAACTCTTTGAGCGCAGAAGCTGGCCGTTCTACCACCTCGCCAGCGGCAATTTGGCTGATTAATTGATCAGGTAATAATTTGATTGCAGGCATAATGATGGGTGATATTTTACCTGTTTTAAGCCACAATCTTGCACAATGCCCATAACAATTAAACCAGCCACAATTCAGCCAAACGATTTTGCCCATAGTTTTAGCAAAGCGCGCGCTATCAAGCGCCACCACCACTTTTACCTAGGGCCAACCAACTCTGGCAAAACGTATCACGCGCTTAACAGTTTAATGGTAGCTAAATCAGGTGTCTACTTAGCACCTTTGCGTTTATTGGCGATGGAGGTGCGCGATAAACTAATAGCGGCAGGTGTGCCTTGCAACCTCATCACGGGTGAAGAGCGCGTCATCGTCGCTGGTGCACAGCACACCGCCAGCACCATTGAGATGATGAATCCCAGCAAGCAAGTGGATGTGGCGATTATTGATGAAATTCAAATGTTACAAGACCCAGACCGCGGCAGTGCTTGGACAGCCGCACTGGTGGGCGTGCCAGCGCGGCAAGTATTTGTATGCGGCGCAAACTCAGTCACTGCGCCCTGTTTGCAGGTAATAGAGCATCTAAACGAAACCTACGAAATCACTCAGCTACAGCGCATGACACCACTAGTGTTTGAAGAAGCCAGCCTATGCGGCAAACGTTATAGCAAACCAAAGCTAAAAAATCAGCTGCAAAAAGGTGACGCATTCATCGCCTTCAGCAGAAAGGACGTGCTGACTCTGTCGGCACGATTTCGGCAATGGGGCTATAGCGTAGCTAGTATTTACGGCGCGTTGTCGCCAGAAGTCCGCCGCCACGAATCAGAGCGCTTTAGTAGCGGCCAAGCCGACATTTTGGTGGCAACCGACGCCATTGGCATGGGCTTAAACTTACCCATCCGCCGCGTGGTATTTAGTGCAATTCATAAATTTGACGGCGTGGCTTCGCGACTACTCAGTGCCACTGAAGTCAGACAAATTGCTGGCCGCGCTGGCCGCTTTGGTATTTACGATACTGGCTTTGTGAATGTGCTAGAAGATGATGAGCGCATTCACATTGAACACATGCTGGCCACTGACGATACTGCAGATTTAAAAAAACTACCAATTACAGCCAAATTCGGTGAAATTGCAGCTATTTCACATCAATTACACACAAATAAGTTATCTGAATGCTTGGATTATTTTGCACATAGATTGCGTTTCGAGCATAGTCTATTCGAACTAAGCAATGTAAATGCGCAACACAGCCAAGCTTTATTGGTGGACGAGTTTGCACCCAATATGGCTCTGCAAGACAAGTTTATATTTGCTTGCGCACCAATTTCGATTAATGTGAATATAGAAAAAGATTATTTTTTAATGTGCCTACAGAGCTTATATCTATTGACTCCTAGAGCATTGCCATCAACACCTGTTTGGCTCGATAGCAATTCTCCAAAACATGTTAATCCTAAACACTTGGAAACCGCCGAGAACTTAAGCCAAAATTTAAGTTTATATGCATGGCTGAGTTATAAATTTCCGCAGATTTTTGTGGATGGCGACAAAGTGAGCGGTTTGCGTCAAATGATAAGCGGCTATATCACGCGCGCCCTGCTTGCCCAAGCCGGTTATGGGCAAACGACTAGAGAGATTGACTTGAATTATAAAAACTAAGTCTTAAGCATTAAAAGACTGCTTATTTATTGAAACTATTTGTTTTTTGCTAAGGCTGGATTACTGGCAAAATATTTTTTAATACCACTTAGAATTGAGTCCACCAATTTGTCTTGGTAACCATCATCATTCAGCTTTCTCTCTTCTTCTGGGTTACTGATAAATGCTGTCTCTACCAATATTGACGGGATATCTGGCGATTTTAATACTGCAAATCCTGCTTGCTCGACGTGGTTTTTATGGAGCTTATTCACATCTGCGATATGCCCCAGTACCGCTTTGCCAAGCTTCAAGCTATCGTTAATCGTCGCTGCTTGCGATAAATCCAATAGCGTTTTTGCCAATACTGGATCTTTACCACCCAAACTTACACCGCCAATCAAGTCAGATTCGTTTTCCTTTTTGGCTAAATAACGCGCACTGGCACTAGTAGCGCCTTTTTCTGACAGCGCAAATACTGATGAGCCGCGCGCTGCAGGGTTGGTAAAAGCGTCTGCATGAATTGATATAAACAGATCCGCCTTAAATTTTCGTGCTTTTACCACGCGTGTGCCTAAAGGCACAAAGTAATCGCCATCACGTGTAAGCACCGCACGCATATTAGGTTCTGCATCAATTTTTTCTTTAAGTTTTTTTGCAATTTGCAAGGTAATCACTTTTTCGCGGCTACCCTTGGCGCCACGGGCACCCGGGTCTTCACCACCATGCCCTGCATCTAGCGCAATGGTAATAAGTCGATCATCCTCTTTATTTTTGCCTATATCCTTGGCTGGCTCTAGCGTGGGTTTGGCTTCTGTTGGCTTAGGCTCTGCTGGCAACTCTGTTGCTGGCACTGTGGTGGTATCCATAGGTGCGTCAGCAGGCTCGTCAGTACTGGGTGGCAGCGGCTCTACAATTGGCTTTTGTGTGCTGGTTTCACTATTCTTTTTGTCTAGCATGGCCATCAGTTCGTCTTGCAACGGGTAAATATCCAGCACCAGTCGATGTTTGTAGTCGCCAGCAGGCGAAAGTGCAAATAAATTAGATTTAACTTCGCCTTTTAAATCCACCGCAATACGCACCATACCTGGCTTAAATTGACCCACGCGCACCTGTTTAATGTATGGATCGCTGGCAATAATTTTATCGGATAGCGTTTTTAACACGCTGGTCAGCTCGACGTCTTCGATATCCAATACTAATCTATCAGGATTTTTTAATATCAGCAGTTGATATTTAATTGGTGCGGTTGATTCCATGGCAATGCGCGTATATTCTTGCGCTGGCCACACGCGGGCGGCAGTGATGGTGTTGGCGGCGTA
The DNA here is from genome assembly GCA_011391175.1 of Methylophilaceae bacterium. Taxonomy (GTDB): domain Bacteria; phylum Pseudomonadota; class Gammaproteobacteria; order Burkholderiales; family Methylophilaceae; genus Methylotenera_A. The sequence continues at coordinate 78,878 of JAABQZ010000001.1, forward strand.
CACGCTTGTACATATAAATAAACAGCAAACAACTAAAAGCTGTTTCAAAAATGCGTTAAACATTGAACTCCTAATGGCGAAGCGGCAGAAAACTGAATTTGACGGCCTGTATTAAGCGGCGAAAGCCGCACATGCACATCGGGAATAGGCAACACATGTTCAGCTTTCTCTGGCCACTCTATCATGCACACACTTTGTGGATTAAAGTAATCTCTAAAGCCCGCTGCTTCCCACTCATCTTCATCAATAAAACGATATAAATCAAAATGATAAAACGTATAGTTAAATACTTTATTAATCGAAATCGGGTAAGATTCAACCAAAGTATAAGTTGGACTTTTTACCTTGCCAACGTATCCCAACCCGTGTAACACGCCACGCACAAAAGTAGTTTTGCCGGCACCTAAATCGCCATGTAAATAGACTACTAGCCCAGACTGCACAATCTTGGCAAAACGCTCACCGCAAGCCAAAGTTGCCGCTTCATCGCCTAATATGGATTCTTTAGAAGCTAATGTAATATCATTCGACATATGCAATTACTAGATAACAATGACTACACGAGCTTGTCGGCTGACATCAAGCGATGGGGCCGTGAGTTGGGCTTTGCCGAGATAGGCATTACCGACACAGATTTGAGTAACGCAGAGGCCGAACACCAAGCTTGGATTAATAAAGGCTTTCATGGTGACATGGATTATATGGCAAAACATGGCACCAAGCGAACCAGACCGGCAGATTTAGTGCCGAATACTGTGCGCGTCATCACCGCACGGCTAGATTATTTGCCGCCTGCGGCCAAAGAAAGCTGGGGCGTGATTCAAGATAGTGAACAAGCCTTTATTTCGCGCTATGCACTTGGTCGTGATTACCACAAAGTGATGCGGCAAAAACTACAAAAATTGTGCAACAAAGTCGCAGCCAATGTAGAAGGTTTTGGAGATTTTAAATTTGAAAGTCGTGTATTTACTGATAGCGCGCCCGTGCTAGAGGTGGCGCTGGCAGAGAAGTCTGGATTAGGCTGGCGTGGCAAGCACACGCTGTTACTGAATAAAGACCACGGTTCTTGGTTTTTTTTGGGTGAAATTTACACTAATTTACCGTTGCCTGTTGACCAAAAGGCGACCAATCATTGCGGTAGTTGTAGCGCCTGCATCGACGTCTGCCCTACCAGCGCCATTACTGCGCCTTACGAAGTAGATGCGCGGCGCTGCATCTCTTATCTCACTATCGAGCTGAAAGGCCCAATTCCATTAGAGTTTAGACCGCTTATTGGCAATCGTGTCTATGGTTGCGACGATTGCCAATTGGTATGCCCGTGGAATAAGTTTGCCGAAATTACCCAAGAGCCAGACTTTTACGTGCGCAATGGTTTAGATGACGTTAGCTTGGCGGAATGTTTTAGCTGGAGCGAAGCTGAGTTTAATCAAAAAATGGCTGGCAGCGCCATTTACAGGATAGGCTACATGCAATGGCTGCGTAATATTGCCGTGGGTTTGGGCAATGCGCCTAGTTCACCTGACATAATTAGCGCTTTAGAAGCGCGCAAAAACGACAGCAATGAATTAGTCAGAGAACATGTGGGCTGGGCGTTGCAACGACACCGGCTAGCTTGAGTTGGCTTTAGTTAGCATGGCTGCGCCCAGCATACCCGCAGAGTCTTCGGCGGTAGAAATTTTTATTTGAATGCTACCACGCAATGCAGGAATTAAATCTGCATCAAGCCGCGACATAAAAGCCTGTTGCATCAGCGGCCAAGCAGCCGTCATGCCGCCGCCAAGCACCACATTTTTTACATCTAATACTTTGGCAATACTCGCCAACGCTTGCGCTAAGGCATTTGCTGCTAACACATAGGCTTCAGTCGCGGTTTTATCGCCGCTATCCGCGAGTTCTGCAATTTGATGCGCAGATAGCCGTTGCTGAGTCGCATTAAAATAACTCATCGCCACGCCAGATGCAGAGGCGTATTGTTCCATACAGCCCTTGTTTCCACAGCCGCACTGCCTGCCATCTGGCTCGATAATGATATGCCCAGCCTCCATTGCAAACCCATGCTGGCCTGTATAAAGCTTGCCATCAACAACTAGGCCGCCGCCCACACCTGTACCCAACCCCAAGTAAATTAAGCCACCCTCTGGCCTATCTGCCATGCAGTATTCACCATATGCGGCGGCATTGGCGTCATTTTCAATCGTTACTGGCAAACCTGAAATAGTCGACAACTCACCCCGCAAATCAAAATAACTTAAACCTGGCAAATTGGGTGATTGGATAATATTTTTGCTATCGGGATGAATAAACCCTGGAAAGCCAATACCAACAGCCTGAATATCAGGATATTTTTTGATGATATTGGCGATTCCACTGTATAAAATACGCACTACTTCTAAAGCTGCGCTTTCAGCCGAAACATCTCTGCATGCTTGACTTAAGTTGGCTTCTAAACGTGTGGTGTTGATGAGTTGATGGCCGTTGAACACGCCAAAGCGAATGTTGGTGCCGCCTACATCAATGCCTAACGCCAGCATGTTATCCCTTTAATGACATGTTCTTTGAGATGATTTTATCGCGAGCTTAATACGTTGAATATGGTCTGGCGTAAGTTGCGGCCAATGAAATTGCCAGCGCCAATTATTTTCTATCGTCCCTGGCGTGTTCATGCGATGTGTAGCATCCAAACCCAAAATATCCTGCATGGGAATAATCACCATATTGGCTTTGCTGGCCAATGCCAACTCAATTAATGCCTGTGGCATTTCTGGATGAATATCTCCGAGTACACTGTTCACGTGATTTTTTGTTTGCTCATCCAATTGCTGCGCCCAACCTAACGTGGTGTCATTATCGTGCGTGCCCGTGTAAACCACACTATCCTCGGTAATATTGTGTGGCAAATATGGGTTACTGTCGTCGCCACCAAAAGCAAATTGCAAAATCTTCATACCTGGTAGCGCATATTTTTCGCGCAAAGCATTCACTTCCGCGGTAATCACACCCAAATCTTCTGCAATTAATTGTAAATGTGGGAAGGTTTTTTTAATCGCCTTCAAAAGAGCATCGCCAGGAGCCAATACCCATGAGCCTTCCACGGCAGTGCCTGCATGCTCGGCAATTTCCCATGCTGCTTCAAGGCCGCGAAAATGGTCAATGCGCAACAAATCGAACATACGACTTTGCGTGCGCATGCGCGCCAACCACCAACTAAAACCACGCGCTTGCATCGCTTGCCAATCGTAATGCGGGTTACCCCAACGCTGACCAGTTTCCGAGAAATAATCTGGCGGCACGCCTGCCACTACTTGCATTTTTTTGGTTTTATCCAGCTTAAACAAATACGGCTTTGCCCACACATCGGCACTGTCGTACGCCACAAAAATAGGAATGTCGCCAAACATGGCGATACCTTTTTGGTTGGCGTAAGCTTTAAGTGCCTGCCACTGTTTAAAAAACAAATACTGGGTAAATTTAATGATGCCAATTGCAGGCGCACAGCGCTTTTTGAGCTGTTTTATGGCGGCAGGCTGCTTATTTTTAAATGGCGTTGGCCAAGTTTGCCAGCTGGCATGATGGTACTTTTCTCGCAATAACAAGAAGCAGGCAAAATCACTCAGCCAACTGACATTTTCTCGGCAAAACTGGGTGTATTCTTGTTTTAAATCTGCATTTTTATGTTGTTGATAGTTTGCAAAGGCTAAGCCAGCAAGCGCATTTCTACTGGTATGCAGGGCATTATCTTTTTCGGCTAAATTTTCATTCGTCAGCAAACCAAGTGCGACTAAAGCACTAAAGTCTATAAATGCAGGATTGCCCGCATGTGCGCTTAAACATTGGTATGGAGAGCCATCGTCGTGCGGCATATTGAGTGGCAGCGTTTGCCAAACGTGTGCACCGATGTCAGCTAAAAAATCGACAAATTTAAACGCATCTGCACCAAAGTTAGCTGATGGCAGCGAGCTAATATGCAGCAGTACGCCCGCGCGGCGTGATGTTTGACTTGTTACTTGGCTTGTTATTTTTGGCGCTACCATGGAGTTAATTTAACTTTCTTTGCCCCGCTTCATGGTTCCACTATTAGCTGCAATTTCACTTTCTTGCTGTGCGCTATCTACATTGATAGGCAAGGCTAAACTCTCTGGCACTGCCAGATTCAACAACACATATAAATTACTTAAATTATGCCGGTACAGATTATCAAAGCTGCTGATACTTGCTGCAGAGTTGTAATCACCTAACCACCAAAACCAATCTGAGCCTTCACATACGGCAAGCTGATCCTCGCATAATTTAATTTGCTCAGCAGTTAAAGCGCCACTTTGCACAACTTGGTCGTAAGCGAGCTTAGCATCGCACAACAAATCCCAGCCGCGATTTTTATCTTTACTGCCTATCCAGGTGCTGAAAGTGCCGTATACCCAACTACCAGCTGCTATTTCTGGCAAGTTACCACAAAATACTTTATAAGGGCTTTTACTAGGGTTTTCAATGGCTTGCAATATTTCAGATTGCGTCACCATTTCAATATCAGGATGGTTGCTAAGCGCCTGATACAGCTCGGTCAAAAAATAATGCCCGTTATAGGGATAATATTCCCACGCATTTTCACCATCTAAAATTACGCTGACAACTGGATTTTCATGCGCTTGGAAACTCGTGCGCACTTGTTCCAAATCTCCAATAAAATCGTTTACGGCATCGGTACTATGCATTTTTGCGTACTCAAAGCCAATCTTGTCTGACAGCCTGTCATCTCTAAAAAAGCATACAATCTCATCATCTCCATCGCTTACTTTATAAGGCTTGTAGAGGTAGTCGTGATGCGAGATTAAAGTTTTTTTAGGGTTAGATTTCATTAAGCTATTGGTCAGTACCGTTTCGCCAGAGGCCGCCCATTTAACGCCCTGCTTGGCTAACAGCAATAAAGCTTGTTTAGAAACCGAACCTTCTGCCGGCCACATACCCACTGGCTGCTCGCCAAATCTGCGCTCGTGGGAGGCTTGTGCCTGTTGCACGTGACTGATTGCACGGGCTTCTCCACCAGCATACCTATGTGCTTGAGGCAAAGTTGCATTGGGCATGGCATCTAGCGTGCTATTAAAATCTAATAACAATGGCAAAATGGGGTGATGATGCGGCGTGCTTGAGATTTCGATTTGACCTTTTTGTTGTAAGGTTTTGTAGCGCGGTATTAAATTGCGGATGATTTCGCCCACCAACTTAAATAAAGACTGGCGATCTTTTACGCTAAAGTGACTGCCTTTGGAGATGAGGGATTGCACCAATTTATTACTACGCTTAATGCTCTCGCCCATCCATGCCAAGTGATACCACACCAACAAATCTGCTTTATACTGCGCTGAAAAATATTCCAGATTGAGCTCGCCAGCGCCTTGGCTAGCCACTTGATACAGATGGTACAAACGCTGATACTCGGAGTATGGTGACAGCATTTTTTCGTGGTGACTTTTAAAACAACTGTCAACAATCAGTTTGCAACGCTCAGGCGAAACATGACTTAAATCATCTGCCCCTAGCATTTGCAATAGCGGATCTTTGATTACACCAGTTTTAAATTGCGTCACATAATCTTCTAGCTGATCTAGCAAAATAGGCACGAAATTAAATGTAACGCGCGCTTTCACATTGACTTCTAGGTGGTATGCCATGTCAGAATAATCTTTAATGGCATGCAAATAAGTCCAAGGTAAAATGTACTCGCCTGTGATTAAGTCTCGATAATCGGGCTGGTGCATGTGCCAGTAAATATTAATTAAAAGTTTTGCTGGTGCCATCATTTATTCATTCTACAATTAAATTTTTTGTTAATACTTGCTTGGTTAGATATGTTTGGTTAAATGTTTGCAGCAAGGGTTACTACTACTGATTTTTAATCACCATAGGTGACTGGTCGGTATTGCCCCAGCATTTCACGTGTTACAAGCACGGTGCCTTTCTCAGACACATAAAAACGCTTTTTATCTTCCTCCAGATCAAAGCCAATTTTGATACCTTCTGGTACGTGCACGCCTTTATCAATGACCACATTTTTAAGTTTGGCATGACGGTTTACCACTACGTTAGGCAAAATCACCGCACCTTCAATATTGCAATAGCTGTGCACGCGCACATTAGAAAATAATACCGAACTTGTTACGCATGAACCACTAATTAAGCAGCCTCCAGAAACCAGCGAGTCCGTCGCTTTGCCCATTCTATCTTTATCGTTAAACACAAATTTAGCAGGTGGTAGTTGCTCTTGATAGGTCCAAATTGGCCATAAATTATCGTACATGTTCAGTTCGGGAATCACCCTAGTCAACTCCATATTAGCCTGCCAATAAGCGTCGACTGTCCCTACATCACGCCAGTAGTGGAAACCATTCCTTGCACCCACACAACTATCAGCAAAGCGGTGGGCATAGACGCGATAACGTGAAATTAGGTAGGGGATAATATCGCCACCAAAATCATGCGTTGAGCTTTTATCTTCGGCATCGCGCATAAGCTGATCATACAAAAAACCTGCATTAAACACATAAATGCCCATGCTGGCTAAAGCTTGAGTTGTGTCACCTGGCATATGTTTGGGTTTATTAGGTTTTTCGGCAAACTCTATGATTTTATCTTCGCTGTCTACCGCCATCACCCCAAAGCCCTTGGCTTCCTCTAGCGGCACATTAATACAGGCCACTGTCATGTCAGCATTATTACGCACATGGCAGGCCAACATTTGGCCATAATCCATTTTATAAATATGGTCACCTGCCAAAATTACTACAAACTCGGCTTGGCTCGCGCTCAAAATATCTAAGTTTTGAAACACTGCATCAGCGGTGCCTTTGTACCATTCCTCTGTGTCACGCTGTTGCGAGGCTGGCAATAAGTCTACGTACTCGTTAAACTCGCCCCGCAAAAAGCCCCATCCGCGCTGTATGTGACGCATCAGACTGTGTGATTTATATTGTGTGACCACACCCACCCGGCGTATGCCTGAGTTAATGCAGTTAGAGAGCGGGAAATCAATAATACGGAATTTGCCGCCAAACGGCACGGCTGGTTTAGCGCGATGACTAGTTAAATCTTTTAAACGACTACCGCGACCACCCGCTAAAATCAGTGCTACCGTATTTTTAGTAAGGTTACTAATAAAGCGTGCTGAATTTATATCTTGCGCCATAGATTGCTCTCCTTAATTTTGTTATTAAGCATTTATATGACTTTATGTAAGTCATTAATAAAATACCGAATGCTCACATTGGTAATATTATATGCCCATTATCGCGTTATAATCTAAGCTATACATTAAATTTTATTGAAATTAACTTGTGGCCAACGCACCTATAAAAAACCTAGAAAAAACCTCGCAAAAAGACTTGCGTTTAATTTTGGAAGCTAAACACCATGATGCATTTGCGTACTTGGGCTTGCATCAAGATGCTGGCCATTATGTGTTTCGCACATTTTTGCCTTACGCAAACAAAGTTAGCTTAAAACTTAAAACTAAGTGGGTAGATTGTGAGCGTATTGACGCTGCCGGCCTATACCAATGGCAAGGTAAAACTGCCCCAAACCTGCCATGCCAGCTGAAAATTGAAAGCAACGGACAAACACGCGAGGTTGTTGATACTTACAGCTTTGCGCCCATCTTAAGCGATGATGAACTACACTTATTTGGTGAAGGCAATTTAAATCAAGCTTACAACACGTTTGGTGCACATTTAGTTACGCATCAGGGCGTTGCTGGCACGCGCTTTGCCGTATGGGCGCCCAATGCAGAACGCGTCAGCGTGGTTGGAGACTTTAATCAGTGGGATGGCCGCATTAACCCTATGCGCGTACGCGGTAGTACAGGGGTGTGGGAGCTATTCATTCCGCATTTAGAGGCAGCTACTTTATACAAATTTGAGATTCGCAATCGTCACAGTCACGCCATCCTCACCAAAACTGATCCATTTGCGCGAGAGTTTGAATTGCGCCCTGGCACTGCGGCTAAAATTGCTAAGCCCAGCCAACACAAATGGCAAGATGCCGCTTGGCTGAATCAACGCGCCAACCATGATTGGTTGCATGCACCGTTTAATTGCTATGAATTGCATGTAGGTTCTTGGCGACGGAAAGATGGCAATCACTTACTAAGTTACCGAGATCTGGCAGCAGAACTGGTGCCTTACTTAGTGGATATGGGTTATACACACATTGAATTGCTACCGATTACCGAGCACCCACTCAACGAGTCGTGGGGTTATCAAACAACGGGTTATTTTGGCGTCACCAATAGATTCGGCACGCCAGATGATTTGAAGTTTTTAATCGACGCTTGCCACCAAGCCAATATTGGAGTGATTCTCGACTGGGTACCAGGCCACTTTCCTAAAGACGATTGGGCGTTGGCACGCTTTGATGGCACGGCCTTATACGAGCATGAAGACCCACGCATTGGCGAGCACCAAGATTGGGGTACGCTGATTTTCAATTATGGTCGCAATGAAGTACGTAATTTTTTAATCTCTAGCGCCTATTTTTGGCTCAGCGAGTTTCATATTGATGGCCTGCGGGTGGATGCAGTGGCATCCATGCTGTACTTAGATTATTCACGCAAAGCCGATGAGTGGATTCCCAATAAATATGGTGGCCGTGAAAATTTAGAGGCGATTGACTTTTTAAAACAGCTCAATATGGTGGTACACCAAGACTTCCCCGGCGCGCTCACTATTGCTGAAGAGTCTACCGCATGGCCTGCTGTGTCGCGGCCCGTGTATTTAGGCGGCTTAGGCTTCAGCATGAAGTGGAATATGGGCTGGATGAATGATAATTTAGCTTATATTGAACAAGACCCTGTACACCGCAAATATCATCACGACAAGCTGACATTTGGTCAACTCTATGCCTACAGCGAAAACTTTGTACTGCCGTTTTCGCACGATGAAGTCGTTCACGGCAAGGGTTCGATGATAGGCAAAATGCCTGGCGATGCTTGGCAAAAATTTGCTAATTTGCGCTTGCTGATGACATTGCAAATGACTAGCCCAGGTAAAAAACTTAATTTTATGGGCAACGAAATTGCACAAGGCTTAGAGTGGAACGTAAACCGCAGCCTAGATTGGCATTTACTAGAGCATGAGGCACACCTTGGCGTACAGCGTGCAGCGCGCGATTTAAACCATCTTTACAGCAAGCTCAATTGCTTACACGAGTTAGATTTTGACGTGCAAGGCTTTAGTTGGATTGATTGCCACGACTCAGACCAATCCATCGTCAGCTTTATTAGACGTGGGCTAGACGATTCTTTTGCTATAATAGTGCTCAATTTTACGCCTGTGTTGCGCCAAAACTATCGCATTGGTGTGCCGCAAGCAGGGCAATATGTAGAAGTTTTTAATAGTGATTCTGCGTATTATGGCGGTAGCAACCAAGGCAACGGTGCAGGCCTGCCAACTGAGAATGTAGCTTGGATGAACTTTAACCAATCCTTACTAATAACCTTGCCTCCCTTGGCTGGCATAATAATTAAACTTTAAATTACTTTAAATATATGTAATAACATACTGTATTTAATAATAAATAGCTAAATAATAAATGACGACTCTTACCCAATTCCCTTCTTGGCAAAAACTATGTGCGCACCAAAAAATGGTACAACCCCTGCACATGCGCGATTTGTTTGAGGCAGACCCAAAACGTTTCGATAAATACAGTCTCAAATTTGCTGATATTTTGTTTGATTATTCTAAGCACCGCATCACGGATGAAACCATGCCACTGCTACTGCAAATGGCGCATGAGGCCAAAATTGAGCAATGGCGCGACAAAATGTTTGCAGGTGAAAAAATCAACTGTACTGAGAATCGTGCCGTTCTGCACACTGCGTTGCGTAACCGCAGCAACACGCCAGTGTTTGTAGATGGTAAAGATGTGATGCCTGACGTTAACGCGGTGCTGAAGCAAATGCGTATTTTTTCTGAAAAAGTGCGCAATGGAAGCTGGCTAGGTTACACAGGCAAGCGCATCACTGATATTGTGAATATTGGCATTGGTGGTTCTGATTTAGGGCCAGTGATGGTGTGTGACGCGTTAAAGCCATACGCCAGCCCAGATTTAAACATTCATTTTGTATCTAATATTGATGGTGCGCATTTGATGCGTGCACTAGAAAAATGCAAGCCTGAAACCACCTTGTTTATTGTGGCTTCTAAAACTTTTACCACGCAAGAAACCATGACCAACGCTACCTCGGCACGTACTTGGTTTTTAGAAAGTGCAAAAGATAGTAAACACGTCGCTAAGCACTTTGTTGCGCTTTCTACAAATGCCAAAGCGGTAGCCGATTTTGGGATCGATACTGCTAATATGTTCGCGTTTTGGGATTGGGTCGGTGGGCGCTATTCACTATGGTCCGCTATTGGATTATCAATTGCTTTATACGTGGGCATGGATAATTTTGAAGCGCTACTCTCAGGTGCGCATGAAATGGATATCCACTTCAAAACTGCGCCGCTTGAACAAAATATGCCTGTCATTCTGGCACTCATTGGCATTTGGTATAACAATTTTTTTCATGTTGATACCAATGCCATACTGCCCTACGATCAAGGATTAGCGCGCTTTCCAGCTTACATGCAACAAGCAGATATGGAAAGCAATGGCAAATTCATTTGTCGCGATGGCACGCGTGTGCAATATAAAACGGGTCCTGTTATTTGGGGCGAAGCTGGCACCAATGGCCAACACGCATTTTATCAGCTCATCCATCAAGGCACACAAATTGTGCCTGCCGATTTTTTAATGCCAGTGCATAGCCATTATGCAATAGGCAAACATGGCTACGCACACCACAAAATTTTATTAGCCAATTTCTTGGCGCAGACTCAGTCTTTGATGTTAGGTAAAACCAAAGATGAAGCACGCTTAGAGCTTGAAACACAAGGTTTGAGCGGCGATGCACTGGAAAACTTATTGCCGCATAAAGTGTTTGAAGGCAATCGCCCAACAACTTCTATTGTGTTCGATAAGCTCACGCCAAATACGCTGGGCAAGTTGATTGCGCTATACGAGCACAAAATATTTGTTCAGGGCATCATGTGGGATATTAATAGCTATGATCAATGGGGTGTAGAGTACGGCAAGCAAATAGCGCAACAAATTTTGCCGCAATTGACTAGCGAGGAAGTGGTGCGCAACTACGACAGTTCAACCAATGGGTTAATTAATCACACAAAAATGTTGAAGTAATACTTTAAAAAAACATGCCCTGCAGGCCGCATGGATATTGGCCTGCAGGGCATTAGTATTTTGTTACTTGTAACTATCTCAATTGTAAATTTTTCATAGCCGCATCAATGCCAACTGCCTTAGCCATGCTGGCACCCAAGCGTTTAGCAAAGCGGTCAAGCACGGTATCTTGATAGGTGTAATCCACAATTTCTTCCTGCTTAATCACTTCACGTGCTACATAATCTGCGCTACCCAATGCATCGGCAAGACCAAGCTTAATACTCTGCTCGCCACTCCAAAATAAGCCGCTAAAGGTTTCTGGCGTTTCTTTTAAGCGCGCGCCACGACCATTTCGCACGACCGTTTTAAATTGCTCGTGAATTTCATTCAGCATCGTTTGTGCTAACGCTTGGTGTTTTGGGTTCACTTCTGAAAATGGATCCAGCATGGCTTTGTTTTCGCCCGCAGTCAGTAAACGACGCTCTACACCGACTTTTTTCATGACTTCAGTAAAGCCATAACCATCCATTAACACGCCGATAGAGCCGACAATACTGCCTTTATCTACATATATTTTATCCGTCGCAGAAGCAATATAATATCCGCCAGAAGCGCAAATATCTTCCACCACGCCATATACTGGGATTTTTGGATGCAGTTTCTTTTGGCGCACAATCTCATCATTAATAATGCCTGATTGCACTGGACTGCCGCCGGGCGTATTGAAGCGCAAAATAATGCCTTTAGTATTCACGTTGTCGTAGGCTTCTTGCAGGCTACTAATCACAGAATCTGCATTCACCTCACCACCTGGTTCTATCACGCCAGCAATTTCAATTAAAGCGGTGTGCGGGCCAGCCGCACCTTTACTACCCACCCAGCCCAAAGCCAGAATCAGGAGCAGAAACAAATAAGCAAAAGTTAAAAATTTAAAAAACGTACTCCAACGTCGTGCTGTTTGCTGCTCTTTTAAACCAGAAAGCGCTAGCTTTTCGATGGTTTGCTGTTGCCACTGGTTATTTTGTTGCTGCTGATTGTTTTGTAAGTTGTCTTGCTCTGCCATGTGTTTTCCTATTTAAGCCGTCTATTTGTGTAATTTATCTAGATGTATCGTAATTTGTTGATTTTGCTCTGTTACCGGCAACACTTGCAAGCTTTTTCCTTTGCACGGACCCAACACACAATGACCAGTATCCGGCTGATAATGCGCGCCATGCGTGGCGCAAATTAAGTAATCTTTCGCTACGGTGAAAAAATTACCCTGCTCCCAATCTAGCTCCACAGGCACATGTGCACACTGGTTCACGTAGGCATGCGCCGTGCCGTGATAACGCACCACAAAGCCAGTGACAAACTCGCCCAATTGCGGCAAAGCAAAGCGCAAACCGCGGGATTTCTCAAGCAAGTCATGACTATTTAAAACAATCTTTTGATTAGGCATTTGAGCAGGCTTTAGCTAAACATCAAGCAACTAAACATCTAGTAACCAGGCGCTTAAATTGTTAAATTGATTAAACATTTGGATGCAATTGTACGCTAATAATTTATCGCGCGACTGGGCACCAAAAGTAACCGCCACCGCCGGTACACCTGCATTGGCCGCCATTTGCATATCATAACTAGTGTCACCTATCATCAGGGTACGTTCTGGCGTGGTCACACACTCGTCCATCAATTCGTCCAGCATTTGCGGGTGCGGCTTAGAAAAGCATTCATCAACGGTTCTAGTGGCATGAAAATATTTTGTTAAACCACAGTGTTGCAACGCTAGGTTTAATCCACGTCTGCCTTTGCCAGTGGCTACCGCCACTTTATAACCACGCCGATTCAACTCAATAATGGTGTTTTTTGCACCTTCAAATAGAGGAATTGCCTGCTCGCCGGCGTAATAATTAGCACTATATTGCTGCGCCAGCTTCTGCGCCATTTCAGGCGCTATGTCGCCATACACTGCAAAAATAGATTCTTTTAGCCCTAAGCCAATAATATTGGTGACATTCTCAGCAGGCACTACTGGCAAACCCACATGTGCAGCGGCGGTTACAAATGCCTCGGTAATCATACCTGTCGAATTGGCGAGCGTACCATCCCAATCCCACACAATTAAATCGAACCTTTTAGTAATCGTGCTTTGCTTCATAGAGTTATTTATATTTTCCTGCATTACTTTTCCTAGCGATAGCTTTCTTAGTATTACTTTAATTCCAACTTATTCAAAAACTTGCTTAATTCTGCTGGCAGTGGCGCCAACAACTGCATTTTTTCACCCAACAAAGGATGCTTGAGTTTTGTTTCAGAAGAATGTAAAAACATACGTTTTAATCCCTGCTTAGCTAAAGTTTTATTGAGGGCAAAATCGCCATATTTATCATCACCCAAAATAGGAAAGCCCAAATGCGCAAGTTGAACTCTGAGTTGGTGGGTGCGACCGGTCACCAATTGCGCCTCTAACAAGCTAAACCCAACGAAACTTTGTTTTAGATAAAAAATGGTTTCGGAATGCTGCGCCTCATCGTATTTATCTTTGCTTTTATCGGTCACCACATTCACGCGCCGCTCGCCATTGGGTAGCACATACTTTTGCAAATCTAACGTGACACGCTTCTTTTTTTCCTTCCACTCGCCTGCCACCAGCATTAAATAACGTTTATCGGTTTGGTTGTTGCGTATCATTTCGTGCAACGCCACCAATGCAGTACGTTTTTTCGCTAACATCAGCACGCCAGAAGTTTCACGATCTAATCGATGTACTAACTCTAAAAACTTAGCTTTAGGACGTTCTAGCCTGAGCTGCTCTATCACCCCCCTGCTCACCCCACTGCCGCCATGTACGGCAAAACCAGCAGGCTTGTCAATCACCAGCATGGCATCATCTTCAAAAATCACTGTGCTTTGCAATACGGGGGTTGCTGGCGCATTAGTCACTGCAATTTCAGCTGTCGCTACGCGAATCGGCGGTACACGCACCACATCGTTTAACACTAGCTTATATGAGGCATCAATACGTCCTTTATTCACACGCACTTCGCCACTGCGCAATATGCGATAAATATGGCTTTTAGGTACGCCTTTTAAGGTTTTAGCTAAAAAGTTGTCGATGCGCTGACCATCACTCGCCTCATCCACTGTCAGGCTGGCTGCCGCATGTGCACTCACTCTAGTATTTTGTTCTATTTGCATCTGTATTCTATCAAAGTGTTTTGCCTAAACGGCCAATAACGCCTATACTATAGCGGTGTTGAATATATAAGGCTTTTCAGCTACATCAACACAAAAATATTTGGTTAAGTCGCTTGCCATATAAGTAGCGATATTTAAGATAATTACGCTCTAGTCGACGCAGATAAAATAAAACATAACTTAAATATTTAAACTGTAAGTTTAGATATTAAGCCGACTAAAGTACTGAAGATAGAATTTTAACGGATTTATGCCACGCGTTGGTATAAGTTGATAGCTGTAGCAGACAAATTTAATCAAGCTGCATCACGCCCCAAAACATGCGTAATGCAATACAGGCCTTTAAACACGTGCCTTGCATTGATTTTATTGCTACAAATTCCGCGCTAATATTTATTTAATAAATCATAGCGCGTGTTTAAATGTTACTGGCAAAGCTGTGCGCGTAAGCGCCATCTTAACAACCGCCTCCCTTCAGGCCTTTGGTCCGCAAATAAATCAGTTATCTAGTCAAAACAATCTGCCCGCCTGAGCGTGGGAGCACACAATGAAACGCATGTTATTTAATGCAACGCAATCTGAAGAATTACGCGTTGCAATAGTTGATGGCCAAAAACTGGTCGATTTAGATATAGAGCACGCTGGTAAAGAACAACGTAAGAGCAATATTTACAAAGGTGTCATCACCCGTGTAGAACCTTCACTTGAAGCCGCTTTTGTCGATTACGGCAACGAGCGTCACGGCTTTTTACCGTTTAAAGAAATCTCTCGTAGCTACTTCTCTGATAAGTCTGAAGGTAGCAAAGCGCGCATTCAAGACGTGATTAAAGAAGGCCAAGAGCTGATTGTACAAGTCGATAAAGATGAGCGCGGCAACAAAGGCGCGGCGCTGACGACGTATATCTCACTGGCAGGTCGCTATTTGGTGTTGATGCCAAACAACCCACGTGGCGGTGGTGTTTCGCGCCGCATTGAGGGCGAAGACCGTAATGAACTGCGCGATGTGATGGCAGAGCTGGAAATTCCAAAAGGCATGAGTATTATCGCGCGTACGGCGGGTATTGGTCGCAACGCAGAAGAATTACAGTGGGATTTAAACTACCTCACCCAACTCTGGACTGCGGTTGAAGAAGCCTCGCATATTCAGGCAGGTGCATTCTTAATTTACCAAGAAGGCAGCCTAGTCATTCGCGCCATCCGCGATTACTTTAGCGCCGATATTGGCGAAATTTTAATCGACACCGCCGACGTGCACGAACAGGCAGTACAATTTATGAACCACGTCATGCCTGGCAATGTGGCACGCGTAAAGCTTTACCAAGATGAGGTTCCACTGTTTTCGCGTTTTCAAATCGAGCATCAAATTGAATCAGCTTTTTCACGCGAAGTGCGCTTACCTTCTGGCGGCGCGATTGTGATTGACCATACTGAGGCTTTAGTTTCGGTAGACGTTAACTCTGGCCGCAGCATTAAGGGTGCAGATATTGAACAAACGGCTTACAACACCAATCTTGAAGCTGCTGAGGAAGTGGCGCGTCAATTGCGTTTACGCGACTTGGGTGGTTTAGTAGTCATTGACTTTATTGACATGGAAAACCCACGCAATCAACGCGAAGTAGAAAACACGCTGCGTGATGCATTGCATGCAGACCGCGCGCGCGTGCAAACTGGTAAGATTTCACGCTTTGGTTTACTAGAGCTATCACGCCAGCGCTTGCGCCCAAGCTTGGGTGAAACCAATCACGCAGCTTGCCCACGTTGCAGCGGAACTGGCCATATTCGCGGTATTGAATCGACTGCCTTGCACATTTTGCGGATTACGCAAGAAGAAGCAATGAAAGACAATAGTGCAATTATTCAGGTGCAATTGCCGGTTGAAGCTGCTACTTTCTTGTTAAACGAAAAACGTGCAGATATCCACAAAATTGAACAACGCATGGGTGTTGAAGTGATTTTGATTCCCAATGTGCATATGGAAACGCCTAACTACAGCATCACCCGTATCAAGTCGGATGATGTCAACGAAGAAACTTCACAAGCCAGCTATAAAATGGTGGAGTTGCCAGCAGAAACTGCTTATGTGCGTAGCCTGAACGAAGATGCTGCACCAAAAGCACCAGAAGCGTTGGTAAAAGGCATCACGCCTGCGACGTCTGCACCAATTGTTGAACAGCGCTCAACTGCACCTACACCAGTAGTGAAAACCTCATTTTTAGGCCGTATTAAAAAATGGCTTGGCGGTTCTGGTGAAGTAAAAGTAGAAGAGAAAGCTGAAGATAAGGCCGCACGCGAAACACGTGAAGCTGGGCGTGGCAATGACCGCAATCGCAATAACCGCGATCGTGACCGCAATAGAAACCGTGACCGCAATGCCAATAATCGTGACCGCAATAATATTGCAGATAAGCCGCAACAAGCGCAACGTGCTGCACAAACAAACCAGCAAGCTGGTCAACAAGCAAATCAACAGCCACGTCCTGAGCGTACACCACGTCCAGAACGTACACCTAGAATTGAAGCGGTTAGCAGTGATAAAGTAGAAACAGCTGCTGCCATTACTTCGCCAACAGACGGCGTAATGGTAGATGCAGCAGCGCGGCCAGAACGCACTGGCCGTAGCCGCCGTGGTGGTCGCAATCGCAACAGAAATCGTGATCGCGATGCAAGCCGCGAGCCAAATACAGCGACACCTACATTTATCCCTAACGAGGCCACACAAAATGATGCCGTTCAAAATGAACCTGTAGCAAAAACAGCTGCTCCAATATTGGCTAGCGAGCCTGCTGCAGAAAAGCCAAAAGCAGCAAATAAAACGCAAAAAACTGCACCAGAAAAAGCAGCTAAACCTGTTGCAAAAGCGGCTAAACCTGCTACAAAAGCAGCAAAGCCTATTGCAATTGATGCGAATATTGAAGTGGTGAGCACCAAAACAGCTACAGCAGCTGAAACTGCAACTGCGATTGCAGAAAAACCTGCAAAAGCCAAGGTAGCCAAAAAACCTGCTGCAAAAAAATCAGTTAAGCCTGTCGTTGCACCAGTTGGTGATTTACTCATGGTGGAAACTAAAAGCATAGCGAAGCCAAACACAACCGCAACGGAGCCTGCAAAAGCCAAAGCGCCGCGCAAAGCCCCTAACTGGAAAAAAGATGCTGATGCCAAAACAGCCGATGCACCTCTGGTAATGGTAGAAACGCAAAAGTAGATCTGAGCTTTACATTCATGAAACTAAAAAGCCTGATTTATCTCAGGCTTTTTAATATCTAATTGCAATACAACCATCGACTGCAAACCACTAACAGATGCCAATTGCTAAATAGTTACAAGACATTTTTTTTAATGCTTAGCTCAAAGGTATGTTTTGATAAATAAATCTCACGCAAAAAGCAGCCTAAACCAATAATTAAGCTCAGCATCGCCAAAATAAACAGTAGCGACACCAGCCATGATGAATCCCAATTGATGGCTGAGCCTAAAAACAAAGTGCCAATGACCAGCGCAATCATGAGCAATGACGATGTGGAGAGCATAATCGCCCACTGCACCCAATTGGCGCGGCAAGATAGAATATATAGCTCTTTGCCGTAGTTAGCACAGCTTGGGTTTTCTGCCTGTGCTTGCGGCGATTCACACTTTTCATTCAATGCGCGAAAGCGATCCACCACACGGCCCAATCGACCAGTCAACACGCCTAAAAGCGCACTCACTCCCATCAATAAGAAAACAGGCGCAATCGCCAGCTGTATAACTTCAGATGCGTTGCTGACACCATGAATAGCAGTTTGCATATTGTTTCCTAAAATATCAAAAAATATACGGTAAAAAATATTGCCCTGTAGGCCAATATCCAAGCGGCTTACAGACCTACGATTTGATTAGTTTAAATTAAACCACTCATTTCACACAAATTATGCATTTAAATCGGGAATTTCGGCACCATAAAACTTGGCTTTCAGCTTTTTCAGTTGGTCTCTAAAATCAGCCGCTTTTTCAAATTCCAAGTTTTTGGCGGCGTCGTGCATGGCCTTTTCTAGGCGCTTCATTTCTTTAGCAATTTGTTTTTCGCTTAAGCTTTCATAATTGGCTTGGTCTTGCGCCGCTTTGCGTTCGCGCTTGCCCTCTTCCACATCATATACGCCGTCTATCATGTCTTTTACCCCTTTTATAATACCTTTAGGGGTAATGCCGTTGGCTTTGTTAAAAGCAATTTGTACTTTTCTTCTTCTATTCGTTTCATCAATCGCCAAGCCCATGCTGCGCGTAATACGATTGCCATAAAAAATGACGCTGCCATTTAAATTACGTGCTGCGCGGCCTGCAGTTTGAATTAAGCTACGCTCGCTGCGTAAAAAGCCTTCTTTATCTGCATCTAACACTGCCACTAATGATACTTCAGGGATATCCAGACCTTCACGCAGCAAGTTAATGCCTACCAGCACATCAAATTCACCTAACCTGAGGTCACGGATGATTTCAACGCGTTCAACCGTGTCAATATCTGAGTGCAAATAACGCACTTTTACACCATGCTCAGCCAAGTAATCGGTTAAATCTTCTGCCA
>JAABQZ010000020.1 GCA_011391175.1 Methylophilaceae bacterium
TGCGAAAGAGCTTTACAACCCGAAGGCCTTCTTCACTCACGCGGAATGGCTGGATCAGGCTTGCGCCCATTGTCCAAAATTCCCCACTGCTGCCTCCCGTAGGAGTCTGGACCGTGTCTCAGTTCCAGTGTGGCGGATCATCCTCTCAGACCCGCTACTGATCGTCGCCTTGGTGGGCCTTTACCCCACCAACTAGCTAATCAGATATCGGCCGCTCCATCAACGCCAGGTCCGAAGATCCCTAGCTTTCCCCCTCAGGGCGTATGCGGTATTAGCCAAGCTTTCGCTTAGTTATCCCCCATTATTGGATACGTTCCGATATATTACTCACCCGTTCGCCACTCGCCACCAGGAGCAAGCTCCCGTGCTGCCGTTCGACTTGCATGTGTAAAGCATTCCGCCAGCGTTCAATCTGAGCCATGATCAAACTCTTCAGTTTAATGTATGACTATTACTTTTTCCTGGTTCATTGTTTACTTAAAAACAATTACTACAGGTGGTTATTCGCTTTGCTTTTCACCCCATCTATCTCCTAGAGAAATTCTAAGATTAGTTTGGAGTGGTTTTCTCAAATTCATTTCAAGGTGTGTCTTGTCGACCGCTTCATTTAACTGAAGCGTTCTATTTACATACTTGTCATAAATTTAAGTGTAAGCATTTGTTATCTTGAGTCTCACATAAACCAAACAACAAAACATTCAAGGCCGAAACCAAGCATTCGTTGCGTCTATGCAAGTGTCTTAACCACAAACACCCACACTTATCAGTCGTTCATATTGTTAAAGAGCATAATTCCAAGATTTAAAACCTGAAATTGATTGGTTGCGGGAACAGGATTTGAACCTGTGACCTTCGGGTTATGAGCCCGACGAGCTGCCAGACTGCTCCATCCCGCGTCCGATTCGACGTACATGCCGCCGAGAGATGAGACTATAGCAAGATTCGGCACCTTGTGTCAAAGCATTTATGGCTTTTATTTAACATTTGGTGATTGCTACCCGTGCGATACAGCGACCATGTAAGCAATAGCCACGATTGCCAAGTAAGCTAACCCTTTCAATTCAAAGTGATTTGCATGTAATAAATAGTGCGCCTTGCAGGTCGCATGGATATTGGTCTACAAGGCAGCGAGTTGAATACATTTGAGTTAAGATAAATTATCTATTAAAAAAGCCACTCATTCGAGTGGCCTTTTATATCTACAGCAATCTAGGCTCTAACCTTACCAAAGCTTTACTTAATAATAAAAGCTTTACTTAGCAACCGAACCGAATACTTTTTTTAGCAAACTACTGGCTTGTCCTAGTGGGTCTTTACGAATGGCCGCTTCTTCTTTGGCAATCATAAAGTAAACACCATCTAAGGTTTTGTTGGTCACATATTGCTCTATGTTGGCATCTTCTTTTTTTACCACGCCAAATTGGCTGCCCATCTCGGCATATTTATTATAGCTGGCGGCCAGCTGCACATTCTCGGTCGCTTTTTGCACAATCGGTAAAAATTTCTGGCTCATTTGTGCAGAGGTGGTTTTTTTAAAGTATTGCGTGGCCGCATCTTGCGGACCTGTCAGGATAGCTTTAGCATCAGCCAATGTCATTTGTTTAATCGAGCTTACCAAAAGGGCTTTGGCCTCAGGCACTGCTGCTTCGGCCGCGCGGTTCATCTTAAGTACAAGCTCATCCGATTGCTTACCCATCCCCATCAGCTTCATGCCTTTTTCTATTTTTTGCAGTGATTTTGGTAACGGAATTTTGACTTCTTTATTACCCAAAAAACCATCTGTTGCACCCAATGTCGCAACGGCTTTGCCTACACCTTGCGTCAACGCCTCTTTGAGACCGCCACTGGCTTCCTCATTGCTTAAACTGCTGACGCCAGCGCTACTAGTGGTGGCTGAACTGCTACCACTGGATTTAATCGCGTCTTTAAGCGTGCCAAAATCTAAGGCATTAGCATGTGTGATAAACAGTGCGAGCAATGTAACTGGTAATAGGTGTTTCATGTGGAATACCCCTTAAATTGATTCAATTATTGTAGTTGTTTTAACGGGGTTTTCACACAAGCGTTTACACTATTTTACTTCCTACGCACTTTATTTCTTCACTGCTTGTACATGCCAAATATTCTTAGCATACTCACCTATCGTCCTATCACTAGAAAACTTAGCCATGCGCGCCACATTAAGTATGGCACGACGTGACCACTCATCTGGGTTTTGATAAGTCTTGCTGACTTCGTCTTGGCAGGCAATATAACTGGCGTAGTCGGCCAGTAATAAATAATTATCGTGATTGAGTAAACTATCGATCATGGCTTGATAGCGATGCGGCTCTTGCATTGAGAAAAATCCGCTACCGATCATATCAAGCACTTGTTTTAAGTCGGCATTGTTCTCATAATAATTGCGTGGATTATAGTGATTAGCTTTAACCTCAGCCACTTCTGGCGTAGTTAAGCCAAAGATGAAAATATTGTCGTCGCCCACTTCTTCTTTAATTTCCACATTAGCACCATCCAGCGTACCAATCGTCAGCGCGCCATTCAATGCCATTTTCATATTGCCCGTACCGCTGGCTTCGGTGCCTGCGGTGGAGATTTGCTCAGATAAATCCGCCCCCGGGAACAGAATCTCGGCCGCAGAGACCTCGTAATTGGGGTAAAACACTACTTTTAATTGGTCTCCCACGGCAGGGTCGTTATTCACAATTTCTGCAACATCATTAATTAACCGAATAATCTGCTTCGCTACCCAATAGCCCGGCGCAGCTTTGCCGCCAAAAATGACTGCGCGTGGTGCAGCCAATTTTTCGCCTTTGCGAATGCGGTTATACAAAGTGATTACATGGAGCACATTCAACAGCTGGCGTTTATATTCGTGAATACGTTTAATTTGCACGTCAAACAGCGCATCTGTATTCAGTTTAACCCCTGTTACAGCCTCAATTTTTTGGGCGAGCCTTAACTTATTGGCTGTTTTTACTGCACGAAACGCTTTGCGAAAATCCTTGTCATCAGCCAGTGGTGTTAGCTTCTTAATTTGCGTGAGATCTTTTTGAAAACCATCGCCGATAGCGGTTGCGATTAAGCTGGTTAGTGCTGGGTTTGCTTGATTGAGCCAACGTCTGGGGGTAATGCCATTGGTGACATTAGTAAATTTGCTAGGATAAATTTTATTAAAATCAGCAAATAAAGTCGTTTTTAATAGCTCACTGTGCAGCGCCGCTACACCATTAACCGTATGCGAACCCACCACAGCCAAATGCGCCATGCGTACACGTCGGCCGTGCGTTTCATCGATAATCGAGACTCGACCAATTAACTCTACATCACCAGGGAATTGATGATTGACCATGGTAATAAATTGCTGATTAATCTCGTAAATAATCTCTAAATGACGTGGCAACAGACTGCCAAACAAGTCTACCGACCAAGTCTCTAATGCCTCTGGCATTAGCGTATGGTTAGTGTAAGCAAATATTTTATTTACCAAGCCCCAAGCAAAGTCCCAAGCCAGATGATGGTTGTCAACTAGCTGATGCATCATCTCTGCCACACCAATAGCTGGGTGCGTGTCATTTAATTGAATAGCAATTTTATTAGGTAATTCCGCCCAATCCTTTTCAGTTTTCACCTCGCGCGTAGTGATGAAGCGCCTTAAAATGTCTTGTATAGAAGCGGATACGAAGAAATACTGCTGCTTTAAGCGCAACTCACGTCCAGAGGCGGAAGCATCATTCGGATACAAGACTTTCGAGATGGTTTCAGAGCCTGTACGCTCTTCCACCGCCTCGTCATAATTACCATCATTAAATTGACGCAAATCAAAATCTTTACTGGCCTTGGCAGACCATAGCCTTAAGCTATTCACCGTTTCAGTGCTATACCCAGGCACTGGCATGTCATATGGCATAGCAATTACATGCTGTGTATTCACCCAATGGTGTGCGATGTGGTTGCCCTCTTTTACTGGCACTACATGCCCATAAAATTTAATGTCGTATGTGGCTTCAGGCCTTTGAAATTCCCACACATTACCGTAACGCAGCCAATTATCAGGATTTTCTACTTGTTGACCATGCTCGATACTTTGCTTGAACATACCGTACTCGTAACGAATACCATAGCCAGTGGCAGGAATGTCCATCGTTGCCATGGAATCTAAAAAGCAGGCTGCCAAACGCCCCAAGCCGCCGTTACCAAGGGCCGCATCGTTTTCCATCTCTATAGCAGATTCCATGCTGTGGCCCAATGCACCTAAACCATCACTAAGTTCAGCATTAATGCCCAAATTAAGTGCGGCATTACTTAGCATACGGCCAATCAAAAATTCCAACGATAAATAATAAATACGTTTTGGGTCTTGTTCGTAATAATTGTTTGCGGTTTCTACCCAACGCTCTACCACATGATCACGCACGGTGAAAGCGGCGGCTTGGTACCAATCTCTTGGCGTGGCGGCCTTGTCAGTCTTAAAGCACGAGAAAACCAAGTGATTTTGCAAGGCTTGTTTTACTGGAGTTAATTTAGGAAGTGCGATGCTTTTTTTAGCAGCATTTGTATTTTTTGCAGATTTAATCATGTAGGCCTTTGGATTTGTATATCGCTTATGACTAGCATTTTAGCAAATATCGCGCCAAGCTTTATGACAATTCGCTTTAAGAATAAAAAAACCTGCATACGTGATGCAGGTTTTATCTAGTAAAAAACTAATTAAACTGTTTTAAATCAAACCAGTAAGCTGTTCATGCGGCGCACAAAACTAGCAGGGTCATTCAACTGACCACCTTCAGCCAACAACGCCTGGTCGAACACTAGGTGTGCTAAATCATTAAACCTGACCTCTTCGACCTCATTTTCTAGACGCTTAACAAGCTTGTGCGTCGGGTTGAGCTCTAAAATTGGCTTACTTTCCGGCGCATTTTGACCAGCCGCCTTTAAAATACGCGCCATATTACCTGACAAATCATGCTCGCCCGCCACCAAACACGCGGGGCTATCTGTGAGCCTGTGCGTCACCCGCACTTCTTTTACTGCATCACCTAGTGTAGATTTAACTCGCTCAATCAAAGATTTAGC
The DNA here is from genome assembly GCA_011391175.1 of Methylophilaceae bacterium. GTDB lineage: Bacteria > Pseudomonadota > Gammaproteobacteria > Burkholderiales > Methylophilaceae > Methylotenera_A. The sequence goes on from JAABQZ010000020.1 coordinate 5,077, forward strand.
TTCTTCTTCAATTTTCTTTTGAATTTCTTTTTCAGTATCACTCTCTAGCGCCCCCAAGTCCAAATCACCCTTGGCGATGGATTGCAGTTTTTTACCCTCAAACTCGGTGAGGCTACCCAACAACCACTCGTCCACCTTGTCGCTTAACAATAATACTTCGATATTCTTCTTACGGAAAATTTCCAAATGCGGTGAATGCTGCGCGGCAGCAAACGTATCTGCCGTAATGTAGTAGATCGCCGCTTGTTCTGGCTGCATCTTCTCAACATAGTCTTTCAAAGAGATGCTCTGTGAGGCAGTATCCAAGCGGGTACTGGCGAAGCGTAACAGGCTCGCTATTTTGTCTTTATTAGCAAAGTCTTCACCTGGCCCTTCTTTCAGCACACGGCCAAATTCATCCCAAAACTTGGCATAATCCTCTGGCTTGTCTTTTGCCATGTCTTCCAACAAGCTCAATACTTTTTTCACCGAACCATTTTTAATCGCATCCACATCGCGGCTATCTTGCAAAATTTCGCGCGAAATATTCAATGGCAAGTCGGCAGAATCAATTACGCCACGTACAAAACGCAAATATTGTGGCATGAGCTTTTCAGCATCTTCCATAATAAATACGCGCTTTACATACAATTTAATACCGTGACGGCGTTCTCTGTCATACAAATCAAATGGCGCTTTACTGGGGATATATAGCAATGAGATATACTCTTGCTTGCCCTCGACGCGGCTGTGCGTATAGGCTAGAGGCTCTTGGTAATCGTGCGAAACGTGTTTGTAAAATTCGTTGTATTCGTCTGTTGTGATGTCATTTTTACTACGCGCCCACAAAGCTGAGGCTTTGTTCACCGCCTCAAATTCATCGGTTAACACCATCTCACCGCCTTTGCCGTCCCCACCCTCTTTCCATTCCGATTTTTGCATCATAATCGGCAAGGTAATGTGGTCAGAATATTTGCGGATAATCGATTTCAATTGCCAATCGTTTAAAAATTCATCCTCATCTTTGCGCAAATGCAGGGTGATTTCAGTACCACGCGATTCTTTTTTTACTGCATCAATCGTGTAGTCACCCTCGCCCGCACTTTGCCATTTCACCGCCTCTGTACTGCCTGCGCGGCGTGTAATCAGCGTAACTTTATCGGCAATAATAAACGCTGAATAAAAGCCCACCCCAAACTGGCCAATTAAGTTGGCGTCTTTGGCTTCATCGCCTGTTAAGGCGTTAAAAAATTCTTTGGTGCCAGATTTTGCGATGGTACCAATATTGGCAATCACCTCTTCACGGCTCATGCCAATGCCGTTGTCGCTAATCGTCACAGTGCGTTTGGCTTTATCAAAGCCAATGGTGATTTTTAAGTCACTATCGTTTTCATACAAGGCGCTATTAGCCAGCGCCTCGAAACGCAACTTATCGGCTGCGTCAGACGCATTAGAAATCAGCTCGCGCAAGACAATCTCTTTATTGCTATACAGCGAGTGAATCATCAACTGCATCAATTGTTTTACTTCAGCCTGAAACTCCATCTTTTGTGCTGCCATTTTTAATCCTTTTTGCGTTAAACTTGATAAGAAAAGTATAGTTAAAATTGTTTGTTGCTTAATTCGAGTAACTATTAAATTGGGATAAGGCAGATGCTTTTCAAGCGTTTATGCTTAAAATTTAAGGCTAAGGGAAAGTTAAGTGATGGCAGATATTCATATTGTAGAAATAGATTCAAACACTTACCAAGTGACGGTGGCCACACAAAGTACAACCACGCACACTGTCACCGTACAAGCTGATTATGCGCAAAAGCTAACCAACGGGCGCATAAGCCATACTGAGTTACTCAAAAAATCGTTTGAATTTTTACTGCAGCGCGAACCTAACACTAGCATCTTGCGTAGTTTTGATTTAAGTGTCATTAGCCGCCACTTTCACGAATTCGAGCACGAAATTAGTAAATAAAATTTACAATTAATCACACCAAATGTCATAAAAGTGCGGCCTAACTATGCTATAAAAGCGTATGAAAAACGATAATACTGTTTCAACCAACCAATCTTTAGAGACTTTGCTTGCCGCTGTTGATTTAGGCTCTAACAGTTTTAGGCTAGAAATTGGTCGCTACAACAACGGCCAAATTCATCGCGTAGATTATTTAAAAGAAGCGGTGCGGCAAGGTGGCGATTTAGACGCCGAGCGTAATTTAAAGCCAGAAGCCATAGAGCGCGGACTGAAATGTTTAGCGCGTTTTGGTGAGGCGATTAAAAACCTTCCCAAGCAAAATGTGCGAGCAGTAGCCACACAAACTTTGCGCGAAGCCAAAAACCGCGATGTATTTTTAAAGCTAGCCAAAAAGGCACTAGGCTACGATGTTGAAGTGATTTCAGGCGTAGAGGAAGCGCGACTGATTTATCAAGGGGTAAGTCGTTTGCTGCCACAATCGGACGAACGGCGCCTGGTGATTGACATTGGTGGCCGCTCTACTGAGTTTATTTTAGGCCATCATTTAAACGCAGAAACCACAGATTCATTGCGGGTAGGCTCAGTCACCTGGTCACTCAAGTATTTTGCCGATGGCCAACTCAGTGAAAAAAACTTTGAGCGTGCAGAAATTGCTGCAGAATCATTTTTAGATGCAGTGGCTGATAACTATCAACCTGCTTATTGGGATGTCGCCTATGGTGCATCTGGCACAGTAGGTGCGATTGCTGAAATACTGGCAGCAGCTGGCTTTGCTGAGGATACAGTGACCCGCAAAGGATTGGCATGGCTGCGTGCGCAACTGATTAAGGCTAGAACCATTGATAAGGTTGAGTTAATTGGCTTAAAAGAAGATCGTAAAGCAGTGATTGCTGGTGGCTTAAGCGTGTTGATTGGCATATTTGATTTGCTAAAGCTTGACTCTTTGATTGTGGCCAAAGGCGCATTGCGGCATGGTTTATTGTATGATATGAGGCAAGACGACGCTGTTAGCAAAGATCTGCGCGACGCCTCAATTAACCACCTGATTGAGCGCTTTGGAGTGAATAAGAATCACGCTACCAACGTAGCAAAAGTTGCACTTAATTTTTTCAATTTGCTTGCAACAAACATCTTTGAGAATGAAGAAGGTGGCCAAAATTTATATAAGTTAAAACAAAAGCTGGGCTGGGCTGCGATGTGTCACGAGGTTGGCTGCGCTATTTCACACAGCGAGTCACAAAAACATGGTGCTTATATTGTCGACAACACAGAGTTGATGGGCTTTTCCCAGAGCGAACTGCATCGCTTAAGTTTATTGGTGCTGGGGCACAGCGGTAAACTAAAAAAATTGGATGCTGATTTCAGCGATGAAGGCTTTATTTATCAGCTGATTTCGTTAAGGTTAGCCGTTATATTTTGTCACTCGCGCAGCATGCCAGTATTAAAAAACATCGCCTTTGAACGCGCTGAAAACACTTTCCTGTTAGGCCTGCCAAGCGCTTGGCAACAAGCCTTTCCGCAAACATCGTATTTGTTAGAAGAAGAAGTGTTGGCCTGGAATAAAACCAACTGGAGTTTAATTGTATCCACAAAAAATTAAAGTAAATAATAAAACGTAGCCCGTTGATTTGAATATAAAATGTGACATTTTTATGACAGTTGACAGGTCCAATAAACGGTATAAACTGTTTATACCGTTTATTAGGAGAGTACTATGTCAGAAACCATTGCCCCCAAAACTACAAATGCAGCGACAACTCCAGTCAAGCCAGCTGTAGTGAAGTCATCAGTAGTTAAGTCAGCGACAGCTAAGCCAACTGCACCGAAGCCCGTAGCAAAAACTAGACCGTCTAGATCGGCGACAAAACCTGCCGCAAGCAAGCAAGTAGCGACTAGCATAGCGAATAAAGCTGTTGCTAAACCAGCAATGCCTGCCAAATCTGCCGCAGTAAAACCAAAAGCTACACCTGCAAAAAAATCGGCTAAAGCATTACCTAAACCCAAGAAAGTCAAAGCAGAAAAAGTGAAGCCAGAAAAAATCAAAATGGAACGCGATAGTTTTACCATGCCAAAAGATGAATATGCGCAACTGACGCTGCTTAAAGCACGCTTAAGCTCAATGGATCAACCCGTGAAAAAAAGCGAGTTATTGCGTGCAGGCGTTAAGCTGCTGGCAGCCATGTCTGACAACACCCTAAAAACCACGCTGGCAAAAATTCCAGTCATTAAAACTGGCCGTCCAAAGAAAAAAAGCTAGGGAAGTTAATATGGCAAACAATTAATCCAATAAGCTAGGTGACTGCACTGCAGCAATATTGTAGCGTGTCGGATTGGCACCTAATTCGTCAACAGATAGGCGCAGCCACCATACTGCGCCTTTTTTAATGCTAATTTCTTGTGCCGTAAAACTGGTTAAATGTGCCACTAGCTGCCACAACCAAGGCTGGTGGCCTACCAGCAAGATATTCTGTGTGCTTGTTTCGAAACCAGCGAGCACAGCTAACACTTGTTGCAAGTCAGCACTGGGTTTAAATGCCTCCACAACTTTAACCTCACCCTTTAAAGCTTGAGCTGTTTGAAAGGCGCGCATCGCGGGGCTACTTAGTAATAACGTGTCTTTTGGTAAGCGCTCATTCAGCCAGTTGGCCATGCGCTTGGCTTGCTGTTTGCCTTTAGGCGTTAGCATGCGTGCTAAATCCCGATGTTCGCTTTGCATTAAGAATTCGTCTTCACCCCGCGCTAAAGCTGGGTGCGCTTCTGCGTGTCGCCAAATAATGATATTTTTAAATGCTGTCGGTGTTTTATTGGTGTCCATATTATTTGTCTTGATATTGGTGAATCAGTACTTCTTGCGCGCTAATTTTTACCTTATTTAAGGACTGGTTTACCGAGGTATATTCGGCATTCTGCGTCAATAACCAAGCATCTTTAGTGTCGTTTAAATAAGGCACTACACACTCCTGCATAATACGTGCTTGCATCTGTGAGCTGGTGATTGGCCAAGCAATTTCAATGCGGCGCAGCATGTTGCGACTCATCCAATCAGCGCTAGAAAGCCACATTTTTTTTGATTGATTAATTTCAAAGTAAAACACACGCGAATGCTCTAAAAAGCGCCCAACAATGGAGCGCACACGTATACGGTCTTGTAAACCAGTTGCATCCAGCGGTAATATGCAAGCGCCGCGCACGATTAAATCTATTTGCACGCCTTTGCGGGCAGCTTCAATTAAAGCGCTCACCAACACCTCATCTGTGAGTGAATTCATTTTAGCGATAATTTTTGCGCTTCCACCTAGCAGGCAAGCCCGCTCAGCCGCATAGATATTACGTAACATGGCACGCTGCAAATTAAACGGCGCTACTAATAATTTCCGCATCGGGGGCAAAACGGTTTGGCTTACCAGATGCCTAAAAATATATTCCATCTCGCGCGTTAACACAGTGTCGCTGGTGAGCATGCAAATATCGGTGTAAAGCTTGGCGGTATTCGCGTTGTAATTACCAGTGGATAAGTGTGCGTAACGCTTGATTCGATTACCTTCTTTGCGCATCACCATCAGCATTTTGGCATGCGTTTTTAACCCCAACATGCCGTAGACAATTTGTGCGCCAATGGCCTCTAGCGATTCTGCCCAATTAATATTGGTTTCCTCATCAAAGCGTGCTTTGATTTCCACTACAACGACTACTTCTTTACCACGCCGCACTGCCTCTTGCAGTAGCTTGAGCATACGCGTGTCGCTGCCAGTGCGGTAAATAGTTTGATGAATCGCCAGCACATTGTGGTCATTCACCGCTTCTTCTAAAAATTGAATCACGGCATCAAAATTTTCATATGGGCGATGAATCAGCACATCACCTCGCTTAAGCTGTTGAAAAAATGATTCTTTAGCTACCAGCTGCTGTGGCCAACGCGGCTGAAAAGGCTTAAACATAAACTCAGCGCCTTTGGCCAAACTAATTAATTGAATCAGGCGGCTTAAATTGACTGGCCCAGAAACACGATACAGCGATTCTAGCGGCAAACGGAATTGTTTCAGTAGAAATTCAGATAGCGCGTCCGAGCAAGATTTTGACACTTCCAAACGTACCGCTTCACTATACGGACGTTGCGCCAGCTCGTGCCGTAGCGCACTCGGTAAGTCGCTCATATCCTCTTCATCTAATGCCAAATCTGAGTGTCGGGTGACCCTGAATTGTGAAAAGCTCAGTATTTTTCGACCATTAAAAAAGCTTGCTAAGTGTGCGCCGATGATACTGGTCAGCGTCACAAAATTTTGCGTTTTGCCATTGGGCAAAGCAATCACACGCGGCAATGCGCGCGGCACCCGCACAATGCTCACCGTTGGCAAGCCTGTTTTATCAGGTGCCAGCTCCACAATAAAATGTAGCGCTTTACTGGCCACCAAGGGGAATGGATGCATCAGGTCTAATGCAATCGGTAGCAATAAAGGTTTTACATTCGCACGAAAATAATTCTCAACCCATTTTTTTTGGCTATTGGTTCGCTCGCTACTGGCTACTATATCAATACCTGCCGCTTTTAAAGCTGGCATTAGCTCATCATTAAAAATAGCATACTGCCGATTGACCAAAGCATGTGCTTGGCTAGACACCTCACGATAAGTCTTCTCGTTGACTGCGCCTTTTTTTGCACCTGCACGCATGGCGTCTAGCTGCGCATCCATACGCACCTCAAAAAACTCATCTAAATTAGACGCCACAATGCATAAATACTTCAATCGCTCTAGCAATGGGTACTCTTCGCGTTGCGCCAAAGAAAGCACACGCTGATTGAAACTGAGGATACTTAAATCACGATCGAGCAATTGATAACTGGCTAAAGACATAGTGCAATATGTTATGACATTTTTTGTGCTGAATTATGACAGTTTTGTGAAATATCAAATTTGGTTCAAAGTGTAAAGCCCACTATTTGAACTTTATATTTCATCTAGCTTATCTAGTAATCGTGCGGATTGCATTTGAATGGCTGCCACTTCTTCCGCGCCAAAACGCGCCACATTTTTCGCCATGAGCGCAGTACGCGGGTTAGCGGCAAACGTATCGTAATGTTTAATTAAAAAGTTCCAGTACAAAGTGGTGGTCGGGCAAGCCTGTGAGCCGGTTTTAACTTCTGGTTTATATTTGCAACTGCTGCAATAGTTGCTCATGCGTTTAATGTAGGCACCGCTGGCCACATAAGGCTTACTGGTAAAACGTCCGCCGTTGGCATAAAGTGCCATGCCTGCCACATTGGGCAACTCCACCCATTCAACCGCATCTACATAAACGGCCAAGTACCAAGCAGCAACTTGCTTGGGGTCTAACTCTGCCAATACACCAAACATGCCAGTGACCATCAACCGCTGAATATGATGTGCATAACCATGTTGCATGGTATCGCTAATGGTTTGTTTCATGCAGTTCATCTGCGTATCGCCAGACCAATACCACTTCGGTAGCTGGCGCGCATGCTGGTAGTGGTTGCTTTCAGCCATTTGCGGCATATCTAGCCAATACACGCCACGAATAAACTCGCGCCAACCCAAGATTTGGCGGACAAAACCTTCAACGCTTGCTAATGGTAATTGCTGCTTTCGATAAGCGTTAACGGCGGCATCAATCACCTCGCGCGGGTTCAACAACTTTAAATTGAGTGAGGTGGACAACAGTGAATGCCATAAATAAGGGCTTTTGCTTTTATCTGTGCCAGCCCACATAGCATCTTGGTGGACACCAAACCCTGCCAGTTTATGCTGAATAAAATCGCCTAAAAATTGCAAAGCTTGCTCGCGGGTGACAGGCCAAATAAAGTGTTGCAAGCTGCCAGGATGATGCGCAAACTGCTGCTCAACCAAATTAATAACTTCTTGCGTTATCGCATCAATATTAACCGGTGGCGCATCTGGCAACTTTTGTGGACCTAGCTTTCCAAAACTTTTGCGGTTATCTGCATCGTAATTCCACGCGCCGCCCTCTGGTTCTTTGCCGTGCATCAGCACATCATATTTTTGGCGCATTTTGCGATAAAAAAACTCCATGCGCAGCTGCTTTGTCGATTTTTCACCCGTTCCAGCCCAGCTTTTGAAATCTGCTTTGCTACACATAAAATGGGTGTCATCTCGAATCACCAATTGCACCTTTTGTTGCTTACACAGTGCAATTAAGTCTTGCTCTAGCCGATACTCGCCCAGCTCGCAAACTATCACTTTTTGTGGCTGTAGAGTTTCAATAGAGTGTGCCCAAGTGGCTTTTAGACTAGTGAACTCATGCGTTCCGAGCTTTAAATAGGTGCTCTGCAAGGCAATACCCAGGCGGGTTGCAAGCATGCTATAAAAATGACGCATGGCTGATAAAAACAAGACGATGCGCGCTTTGTGGCTCCAGACGTGCGTGGCCTCTGCTGCACATTCCACCATTAGAATATGGTCCTGCGCTACGTCAAAACCCTCTAGCGCGGGATTGTCGAGGCTCAGCTGATCGCCCAGAATTAAGATTAAGTTGCGTGTCATCTTGTTATTTTATTTAACCGCTTCACGGCATCTGTGTGAGCAATATTTGACTGAATCCCAATTCTTTGCCCACGCTTTTCGCCAAGTCATTTCGCGCCCACACGCCGCGCAAGTTTTGCTGGGTAAGTTTGACTTATTACCTTTGAAGTTTGTTTGGTTTGTCACACAAGATGTGACTATTTCTGCAGAATGCAGTTCAATGCCAATTGAGCCGCTACAAAACCAAAGGTAGCGGTGACGCTCACGCTAGAGCCATAACCAGCACAATTTAACCCAGTTACAGCACCAGCTTTTATCATAAGATTTTTTGCATCGCTAGAACTCTCATGGATATTGGCTCGCAGAGCATCGCTAGCGATGTTGGTGCTTTTTTCCAGCGCACAAAGCTCATTTGGCTGCAAAACCAATTCGTCAGAATACACGCAAGTGATGCCAAATTTAGCCGATTTTTTAGCATTTGAGGCTTTAGGGAAATCATAATCACGGCGCAACTGGTTGCGCACTTTGGCCAGTAATTTATCCCCTGTTACTGCGCTTAAATCAGTGGTTTTAATACGCGTTGGGTCTAGCCGCCCCCCCGCTGCCCCTGCCATAATGAGTGGTGTTTTTGTGGATTGACAAAAAGCGGCTAACGCAATTTTGGCTTTGGCATCGTCAATGCAATCAAGAATAATATCGGCTTTCATTTCAAGCGGGAAATTTAGCAGTTTAGCTACATTATCAGGTGTAATAAAATCTTCAATTTCTTGCACTTGGCAACTGGGATTGATGGCACGCATACGCTGTGCCATGGCAGTGATTTTGGCCTTACCAAACTCGCCTTCTAAAGCATGAATTTGGCGGTTTACATTACTTTCAGCAATGTTGTCTAGGTCAATCAAGGTGAGTGTGCCGACTGCGTTGCGCACCATTGCCTCGGCCGCCCAACTGCCGACGCCGCCGATGCCGATAACCACGACGTGCGCGGCCTGCAGTTTAGCTAAACCCTCATCACCGTACAAGCGGCTGACGCCACCAAAGCGTCTTGCAACATCTATTGCACTCATAAGACGGCTGTTTCTAATACTACAAACGCCGCCGCTAAATTCTTCTCGTCGCTGACACTGATGTGGGTTTGCGTGATATTTTTTGTGGTTAAAAAAGCCTGCAATTCATCGGCTAATAGCAAGATAGGCTTACCTAAATCATCATGTGAAACTGCAATATTTTGGAAGGTACATGGCGCACGCAAACCCGTACCTAGTGCTTTGCTAAACGCTTCTTTAGCGGCAAAACGTTTGGCTAAAAAGCGGGGTTTTATCTGGCTTTTTGAGTAACTCGCTAGCTCGGATTCGGCCAAAATGCGTTTGGCGAATTCATCGCCAAATTGGCCAATAGAAGCCTCAATGCGTGTAACTTCGACAATATCGGTGCCAATGCCAAAAATCATACTATTGAGGTGCGGCTTCTTTCATTAGCAGCTTCATCTCCGCCACGGCATTATCCCAACCCACAAATAGCGCGTGCGCCACAATGGCATGGCCAATATTCAGCTCTTCTAGGCCAGCAATTTCGGCAATTTGGTGCACATTGTGATAATGCAAACCGTGGCCTGCATTCACCACCAAACCCAACTTAACCGCATGTGCAATCGCCGATTTAACGCGCGCAAGTTCTGCTTCTTTGTCATGCTCAGTTTCGGCATCGGCAAAAGCGCCCGTATGAATCTCCACCACAGGTGCGCCAGCTTTTTTAGAAGCATCAATTTGCGCAATATCTGGACCAATAAACAAGGATACGCGAATACTGTGACTAGCTAATTTTTCACACGCGGCTTTGACTTTGTCAAAATGGGTAATGACGTCTAAACCGCCTTCTGTGGTGCGTTCTTCGCGCCGCTCTGGCACCAAACACACGTCTTGCGGCTTTACTTGGCAAGCAATGCCAATCATTTCATCGGTGACTGCACATTCCAAGTTCATCTTGGTTTGCAGTAGTGGGCGTAGCGCAAAAATATCCGCATCTTGCATGTGGCGGCGATCTTCGCGCAAATGCAAAGTAATGCTATCTGCACCCGATTGCTCAGCACGTAGAGCCGCCTGCACTACACTGGGATATTTGGTACCACGTGCTTGTCGAATGGTGGCGACGTGGTCGATATTCACACCTAATTTAATCATTTTTCATTTTCTAAATCGTTTGTAAGTCTAATAATAGTTGTCTGGTGTGCAATGGCTTATCCCCCAGATAATGGGCCAACAAGTATCGCATTAACTGCTTACTTTGGCTTTGTGTTAGCACATCGCTGTAGTCGTCGCGCGCCATATCTAATAACGTTTTGCCACGACATTGTACGCCATTTTTGGTAACGACAAGTTCACAAGCGCCATATTCCGCCTCATAGCGATAGGTTTTATCTGCCTCAATTGGCGCATCGTTTTCATCCTGTAACAATGGCACTGCATAACCCAGTTCTTGTAAGAGTTTCAGCTCAAATCGACGTAATGTATTGGCTAAATCTGTTTCTATAGAGAGCGTTTGCAAGGCGGTTGCATAATAGGCAAACAGGCTTTCATGCGCGTCCTCTCTTGGCAACAGCCTGAGCAAAAGTTCGTTCATGTAAAAACCGCACATCAAGGCTTCGCCTTTCAACAAAGTGAGGCCTGCGCTCCAATCCAGACTATGTAAGGTTTTAAGCTCGTTTTTGCCAGACCAAGCGCCAGACAGCATTTGGAATGATTGCAACAGCCCACGCATTGCAGAATGTGGCCTACGCGCACCTTTGGCCACCGCCGCCACCCGCCCAAATTGCTGGCTAAACAACTCGACGACTAAGCTGGTTTCTTTAAATGGGTAAGTATGCAACACATACACAGGTTGCGCTGTTTGTTTAAGCGCATCTTGTCGAAATGCATTGGATGCTGCCACCATGTTTAGTCTGGCTCTGCTTCTGGTTCAGCTAGGCTTTTAAGTACTTCATCTTCAGCTTTTTGAATGAGCAGAGGAACGAGCATTTTTGTGGGGTCATCTGCCGAAAATAAAATCATCGCATATTTAATTTCATCATCAGCATGCAAAGGGGTAAATTTGCCAAAACCGTAGCGCGAATTGCGCATCAGCTGCCAAGCACCTTTTGGCTCAGCGTATTCTGGCTTATCGAAGTGCTGTTTAATGTCTTCTGTACTCAAGCTTTTAAGGGGGTAATCGCCATTATCCGCTAAAATCACCCAGCCCATTTCGCCCTGTTTGTTGGTGTTTTTCAACTGGTACAAATACCAATCGCCTTCTTCACTTACGTCGGTTTCGTACACCAACTGAAAAACATTATTGATGGCGCCCGTTTTTTTGTTATTAGCATAATAAACGCCTTGGTCATCTAGCGTGATAGGTTTGCCATAAATTGGCAGGTTGAAAACGTTGCTATCCGTCATAATAAGTTTTTAAATCAATAACCTAAGCTTTTTAGAGCCCTCTCGTCATCGGCCCAGCCACCTTTTACTTTTACCCAGGTTTCTAGATACACTTTACTGCCGAATAATTTTTCCATATCTTGGCGCGCTTCGGTAGAAATCTGTTTCATTTTCTCACCATTTTTGCCAATCAGCATCGGTTTTTGACTGTCTTTATCCACAATAATCGCCGCAAAAATACGCTTGAGGTTTTTCACAGTTTCAAACTTTTCAATCTCTACCGTCACTGAGTACGGCACTTCATCGCCCAGCAAACGAAATATTTTTTCACGAATCATCTCTGCCGCTAAAAAGCGTTCAGTTTTATCGGTCAACTCATCTTCACCATACATCGCCTCTTGCTCAGGCAAATAGCGTCTGGTCGTTTCTAGTAGCTCATCTAAATGCAGCGATTTTTTAGCGCTAACTGGGATAATGCCGACAAATGGATGCAATAAATCAAAGTCCTGAATGAGTGGCAACAAGTTATTTTTATCGCCCATCAAATCGGCTTTATTAACCACCAGAATCACAGGCTTATCTTTTGGTAGTAGCTCTAATACTTTTCTATCCGCATCGCCCAGTTTCATTGGCTCGATGACAAATAGCACCACGTCCACTTCTGTGAGCACCGTGGTGACGGTTTTATTAAGCGTTTTGTTCAGCGCATTGAGGTGTTTCTGCTGAAACCCTGGCGTGTCAACAAATACAAATTGTGTGTCTTCTGTGGTGTGAATACCCAACAAACGGTGCCTCGTAGTTTGCGCTTTACGTGAGGTAATAGCGAGCTTCATGCCCAAAATATGGTTGAGCAATGTCGACTTGCCGACGTTTGGACGACCTACTATAGCCACAGTGCCACATCTGAAATTATTAGATATAAGTTCTTGCTTCATTTGTCTATTTTTTGCTTTCTGCAATTTGATTCATAGCTAATTGCGCTGCTTGCTGCTCAGCGATACGTCGGCTACTGCCTTCGCCCACCGTGGTAATATTAAGCTTATTAATGACACATTGCATTCTAAACGTTTGTGCATGTGCTTCGCCATCAATTGCTAGCACGTGGTAATCTGGTAACTCAATTTTTTTGCCTTGCAAATATTCTTGCAATTGCGATTTTGCATCTTTATCAATCATTTTTGGATCGATATTAGCTAGCTTGTCAGCGTAGAGTTTTAGCACGAGCAATTCCGCTTCTGCAAAACCGCCATCGATGTAAACCGCCCCAACAATAGCCTCCAGCGCATCTGCCAAGATGGATGGTCTGCGCCAGCCGGCACTTTTAAGCTCACCCTCACCAAGCTTGAGCTCATCACCAAGACTTAAGCCAAAAGCAATATCTGCCAAGCTAGATTCTTTGACCAATTGTGCGCGCAAACGACTTAAATCGCCCTCAGGCAGCCTGATAAAACGCAAATATAACTGATGCGCAATAATAAAATTGAGTACGCTATCGCCCAAAAACTCTAGGCGCTCATTATTATTAGCAGCAAAACTACGGTGGGTAAGTGCTTGCAACAACAGCGCAGGATTTTTAAATTGATAACCTAAGCCATTATTTACTAGGCTATCGAGTGACATATAGCTAAAACTTTTTTTTGAGAGGTGTTATTTAGCTGAGGTTGCACTAAAATCAAGCAGTACACTGGCGTTAGCAACAATCGGGATAGTCACTTGATAATCCACCGAAATCACACCACCATTCACGACCAAATCTTCACCAGTCACTATAGTAATATTGTCTACAGTTGCAGACTTGTCGAACGCAGTAGCCACCGCTTTTTTACTGCTAGTGTCTGCTGAAGTTGCCGCCTTTTTAATGGCATTTTTCACATTCATAAACTCTATATAAGCTGGCGCCACTTTCATGCCTACCACGGCTATACACACAAGTGCCGCAATGACAATTAACATACCAAGAAATGTCATGCCAGCTTGTTTAGGTTGACCTATTTTTTTATGATGATGAGTTGTCTGCATTTTTCGCTCCCTTATTTTATTGCATTGCCTATACGGCTAAATTGGTCAAAATTCATCCAAATATAAAACGCTCTACCGACTAAATTCTTTTCAGGCACAAAGCCCCACACGCGGCTGTCTGCACTGTTATCGCGATTATCGCCCATGGCAAAATAACTGTCTTCTGGCACCGTTATCGTCTCGCCATCTTGTAGTTTAGCACCAGGCATATCTGCATTATATTGATTTGGAATATCATGTACTAAAATATCGTGCTGCACAGCACCTAGTTGCTCTTTAGATTTACGTGCACTAATAATATTAGCACCTTGCATTTCATATTCGTAATTATTTTCAAACGTCACATCCAGTTTTTTACCATTGATAATCAGCTGCTTGTCTTGATATTGAATTTTATCGCCTGGCACACCGACCACACGCTTAATGTAATCAATTTTTGGGTCTGGCGGATAATGAAACACGATGACATCACCTTGTTTTGGCTTATTCATTTCAACAAAGGTATTGTTTAAGATAGGTACGCGCAAACCATAAGTAAATTTATTCACCAGAATATAATCGCCTGCCAGTAGCGTTGGCATCATGGAACCTGAGGGGATTTTAAACGGCTCTACCAAAAATGAGCGCAATACAAACACCAATAAAATCACTGGAAAAAAGCTTTTTGCGTACTCCACATACCAAGGCTCTTCAGCACCAACCAAACGGTTTTTGCGTAGAACCAAAATATCCAACAGCCAAATCAGGCCAGTCACTGCCAGTATCACCACCATAAATAATGCAAAATACATACTTAACCTTTATTTGTGTTCTACTATTTGTGTTCTACACTTATTTGCGCGCTACGTTTATTTGTCTTCAACTCTAAGTATTGCTAAAAACGCTTCTTGCGGAATTTCCACATTACCCACTTGCTTCATGCGTTTTTTGCCTTCTTTTTGCTTATCTAACAATTTGCGTTTACGTGAAACATCACCACCATAACATTTGGCAATGACGTTTTTACGCATGGCTTTTACCGTTTCGCGAGCAATGATGTTGGCCCCAATACTAGCTTGTATAGCTACATCAAACATTTGACGTGGGATGAGTTCACGCATTTTTGCGGCTACTTCACGGCCACGATACACACTATTAGCGCGGTGTACAATCAAGCTAAGCGCATCCACGCGTTCGCCGTTCACCATAATATCAAGCTTAACCAAATCAGCTGCACGAAACTCTAAAAATTCGTAATCCATGCTGGCATAGCCGCGTGATACCGATTTTAATTTATCAAAAAAATCTAAAACAACTTCATTCAGCGGCATTTCGTAACTCAACATCACTTGCCTGCCCATATATTGCATATTTTTCTGTACGCCGCGCTTGCCGTTACATAGCGTCATTACTGGACCTACGTAATCTTGTGGCATCAGCAAATTCACGTTAATTACCGGTTCACGCGTCTCTTCAATACGTGAAGGCTCTGGCAAACGCGATGGATTTTCAATTTGCACCACACTGCCGTCTTTTAACAGCAGTTCGTACACCACCGTAGGAGCTGTGGTAATCAAATCCATGTCGTATTCGCGCTCTAAGCGCTCTTGCACAATTTCCATGTGCAACAAGCCTAAAAAGCCGCACCTAAAACCAAAACCCAATGCTGTTGAATTTTCTGGCTCAAATAAAAGTGAGGCATCATTCAAGCTTAACTTTTCTAAAGCTGTTCTGAGTGCCTCAAATTGATTCGACTCTACTGGATAAAGCCCTGCAAACACTTGCGGCTTCACCTCTTTAAAGCCAGCTAGTGGCTCAGCTGCTTGGCGGTCGGTATGCGTCACCGTATCACCTACTTTTGCGTCTTCTAACGATTTAATGCCGGCAATGACAAAGCCCACTTCGCCTGCAGACAGCGAAGTTTTTTGTAAAGATTTTGGTGTGAATACGCCGACTTGCTCGCACAAATGCTGCGCACCTGTCGCCATTAAGCGAATTTTTTCTTTAGGCTTCAGCACACCATCGATTACCCGCACCAACATTACAACACCGACATAATTGTCAAACCAAGCATCAATCACTAACGCCTTGAGAGGGGCATCTACATCGCCCTTTGGCGGTGGTACTTTTTTAATCACGGCTTCTAGCACATCGCGCACACCCAAGCCAGTCTTAGCAGAGCACAGCACTGCGTCGGATGCATCCACGCCAATGACATCTTCAATTTCTTGTTTTACACGGTCAGGATCGGCGGAAGGCAAATCAATCTTGTTCAACACTGCCGTAACTTCTACGCCTAAATCCAGCGCGGTATAGCAATTGGCTACACTTTGCGCCTCTACGCCTTGGCTGGCGTCCACTACCAGCAACGCGCCTTCACAAGCAGATAAGCTGCGCGAAACTTCATAGCTGAAGTCAACATGGCCAGGGGTGTCGATTAAGTTTAAATTGTAAATTTGACCATCATCTGCTTTGTATTGCAGTGCCGCCGTTTGTGCCTTAATGGTAATGCCACGCTCACGCTCAATATCCATGCTATCAAGCACTTGCGCTTCCATTTCGCGGTCTTCCAAGCCACCGCATAAATGAATAATGCGGTCTGCCAACGTCGATTTACCGTGGTCAATGTGCGCGATGATGGAGAAATTTCGGATGTTTTTCACGAGTATTTTTATAGTATCTTTTAGCTTTTACAAACAAGAAAGGCGCATTCAGCGCCTTTCTAACATTGCGAACATTTTACAACAAATGCATTATTTTCATCTAACTATTTCGTCACCTTTATTGGCACA
This sequence comes from Methylophilaceae bacterium, assembly GCA_011391175.1. GTDB lineage: Bacteria > Pseudomonadota > Gammaproteobacteria > Burkholderiales > Methylophilaceae > Methylotenera_A. Next base: position 21,722 of record JAABQZ010000020.1, read on the forward strand.
TAAAGAGTATTTTCGCCACGCAATACAAGCACAGCCACTGTTTTACCTGCAGCTATCGCGTTAATTTGCTTATTAAATAGCTCCACACTTTGACTCTCGGCATTATTCAAGCCCAAAATCACATCACCACGGCGAATACCTGCTTGTGCGGCAGCACCAGTACTTTCTACTACCACTAAGCCGTTTTTACCATTCAGTTTTTTCTTTTGTTGTGGCGTCAGTTCTTTTAGTGTTAGGCCAATTTTATTGGCCTCAGCTTTTGCTGGTGCTTTGCCTGGCGTAATAACTTCAACTGAATCTGTAGGCATTTCACCAACGCCAATATTGAGATTTTTAACTGCGCCTTTGCGCAACACCTCAACAGGCACAATTTTACCCGGTTTGGTTGCACCTACTGCTCGTGGCAAATCGCTAGAGCTGGTAATGACCTTACCATCAAACTTAGTAATCACATCACCGGCAAGCAAGCCGCCTTTATCTGCAGGGCTATTTTTTTCTACGCCAGCAATCAGTGCACCATTGGTATTTTTCATGCCAAACGACTCTGCCAATTCTTTGGTTAATTCTTGAATAGCCACACCCAACCAACCACGGGTGACTTTACCGCTAGCTTTGAGCTGGTTTGAAATATCAATCGCCACATCAATCGGGATGCTGAATGATAAACCCATAGAGCCGCCGCTGCGACTGTAAATTTGCGAATTGACACCCACCACTTCACCGCGCAAGTTATATAGCGGGCCGCCCGAGTTACCAGGGTTAATGGCCACATCAGTCTGAATAAACGGCACGAAATTCTCTTGTGGTAATGCACGACCTTTTGCACTGACTATGCCTTGCGTCATGGTATTCTCTAAGCCGAATGGTGAACCAATCGCAGCCACCCATTCACCCACCTTTAGCGCAGCTGGGTCTCCAATCGTCGCTTTAGGTAAGTTTGTCGCCTCAATTTTAATCAGGGCCACATCGGTACGTTTATCGGCACCAATAATTTTAGCTTTAAATTCACGCTTGTCAGACAGTTTCACCAACACTTCATCAGCCTCGTTTATCACGTGCGCATTGGTGAGAATGTAGCCATCGTTGCTGATAATAAAGCCTGAGCCCAGAGATTGTGATTTAAATTCTTGCCCACCTTGGCCGCCCTGCCCGGGTACACCTGGAATACCAAACCGTTTAAAAAACTCTTGTAGATTTTCATCGTTCTCCATACCAGGGAACGGAAATGCTGCACCACCTGTTTGTGCTACTTGTGTGACGCTAATATTCACCACCTCAGCACCATGCTTTTCGGCTAGTTCGGTAAAATCAGGTAAATTGCCTGCAGCACCAGCTTGACTGGTACTGATAAATGTAAATAATAAGGTTGCTGTTGATACCCATTTACTTAAAGTTAACTGGCTAAAACTCAAATTTAACATCTAAAAATTTTCCTTAAAAATAACTTAACAGGTTCTTAATTTAAACTCACCACTAGTTCATCTGTTGCTAATCTCAAAATCACTGGTTGTTGCAACCTAAAATAACTACTGGACACCGTATGGCCTTTTACCCACAACAAACCTAACGCCAAGCCAACTGCCGCACCCAACATGGCACCCAGCTCGGTCGCACTAAACTGCTTTACCAATATGGCGCCAATTAGCATGGTTGCAAGTGGTAGCATATAAAGCAACATGGCACTTTTTAACAGCGCCTTTTCATTAATCCCCACTATAACGCTGTCACCCACTTTTGCGTTGATACGATTTTGCGCTTTAAAGGCAGTAGATTGATGGGCAAACAACTTACCCCAAATAGAGTTACCGCAGCCACGTGTTTGACCGCACAAACCGCAAGCGGTTTTACGTTCAATTTCTAGTGTTGCGGTAGTATTTACTATGGAATCGCCCGAAGGATTATCAAGCGAGAGGATAACTGCGCGTTCTTCTATCATAAGTGGCTAACTTACTTGTTCGAGGCGGTTTGTTTTTTAAAGCTCACCGCTTTGGCAATCTGCATCACGGTGGCAGGCGGCACCTCACCTACTACAGTAATCTGGTAACCATCCAACACATGCGCGCAAACATTGGTAGAGCCTATTCCCATACGACCCGTTTTTGGACGCATGCCCTTATTAAGTGGCTCGATAAAAAGTGAAACAGAACTGATGCCATCAGAAAATATCATCTGATCGACAGGTGTCGCTTTACCAGGCACAACTAGTGCACGGTGATCTACTTTCACATAGCCTGCTGGCAGTTCCGCTACAATCCAATCGCTCTCTACGTGATTAACAGCGGTTTTATCTTGCATTTCATAGCTTTTGCTAACATCAATTTTGGGCTGAAACCAATTCACATCTTGCGAATTAAGCGTGCTGAGTTGGGTAAATTCAATTTGTTCTAGTGTTTTATTGTTATTGTCCACCAGCGTCATTTTTAACAACAACCCGTATTCGGTATCAGCCCAGATTTTGTAGCTATAACGTAAAGCATCATTTGAAACTAAATCAATCACCTGCGCCTCGCGCCCAGCAATATATTCTTTGGGTCCGAGTGTGGCAGTATAACTAGCTTTAATAGCGCGCAAATCGGTAGGCAACATCGCTGGAAACAAGTTTTGGCCACGGCGTTTTTCAATGACCATTTTTTGGTTTTTTTGGCGCATGATGACAATATCGCTACCCTGACTATATACCTCGCGTGGCTGATTAGCTTGTGAGCTATTATCTAGAACCACATTGCGCGTCATTTCGCGGCCTGCGTTGTTCATATGGGTAATTTGCACTGAGCTTTTTTGTTTACCATTTTGATAAACAAATACGCCTTGATAATTTAGCTCGCGTGCCGCATAAGCACTTTTTTGCAAACTCAGCCATGCATCATCAGCGGCCAAGCTGGAAATGCTCAACAAACTTAAAAATAATGCGCCAAAAAAACGCAACATTATTGCTTAGACTCCGTGAAGCTAGCAGTTTGAATATAATAAGCCGCACCATTGGGGGCAGCAGCTTGGTGCGCTTGCAAGTACTCAGTAGGCACACTTTGTGCAATTTCTACCGGCATTAACTCTTCAGTTTGATTTAGCTGTAGCACCATGACACCTACAAACATCACCGCAGCCACTGATGCGGCAATCGACCAAAACTTACCGCTATGAGTTACAGTTAATCTACTCTCAGGTACTGACGCCATATCGACACGCTCTTGCAGCCTATTGGGTGCTAATACAGTGGGCTCTGCTTCTAATGCGCTCATGACGCGACTGCTTAAACTATAGTTGGTATTCATCTCACCACGCATGACATCACCAATCAAATGATAATGTGCCCAGCACTGTTTAAGCTCACCGCCAGCTTTGGCAGAAGCAATCAAATGGTCGGCGCTATCAATTTCTAGCTCACCATCTATTAATGCGGATAACTGATCTTTCATACTGACCTCTAAAACTAAAATTTAAAAAATCTAAATAAAAACTACCAGCGCTTGCCTTCTTTAGCATCCAGCAATGGTTTCAACTTTTCAGATATGGTCTCGCGCGCCCTAAAAATACGCGACCTGACGGTGCCAATAGGGCACTGCATCAAGGTGGCAATCTCTTCATAGCTCAGGCCTTCTAACTCGCGCAGCGTAATCGCTGTGCGTAGCTCCTCAGGTAAGGCAGCCACTGTATCGTTTACCGTTTGCGCAATCTGCTTGGTCATCAATGCAGTTTCTGGTGTATCGGTGGTGCGCATTTCATAACCACCTTCAAAATTCTCGACATCTTCAATTTCAACTTCTTGCATCACTTGTGGCCTGCGCCCCATCGAAACCAAGTAGTTTTTAGCGGTGTTAATGCCAATACGATACAACCAAGTGTAAAACGCGCTATCACCCCTAAAATTAGGTAAGGCACGATATGCCTTAATAAATGACTCTTGTACCACATCTTCTACTTCGGCTTGGTCGCGTATCATACGGCCAAGCAAGCGCCCTAGTTTGCGATGGTATTTTTCCACCAACAAACCAAATGCTTTTTTATCGCCTTGCTGCGCACGCACAACCAAAATTTGGTCTAACTCACGGTTGCCTGCGCTACCGCTTGCAACTGGCGCACCAGCTGATTCACTTACCACATCACTTGGCGGCTCGATAGGCTTATCTGCCATTGAGGCACTGCTCCCTGCTTCTACCTTTATAATACTTACATTATAACCTTGATGCGCGGGTTGCACGAAACTTGTACGGGCTAATTCCTCAATCTTAGTCGTTCTAAACATCTATATTCCTCCAGCTTTTACAATAAAGTAGCGCTATTTTTATAGCAGGGCAGTAATAACACCTAGCATATGGTTAAAGACCTCGCTAAACTCTTATTAGTTCATTCATTTTTTAGCCCTCATGAAACAAGCATTTGACACTTTAATTGTAGGTAGCGGCTTGGCTGGCCTAACCATAGCCTTGCAAATTGCCGATACAAAACGTGTGTGCATTGTCAGCAAACGCGAAGTGTCCGACAGTGCCAGCAGCTGGGCGCAAGGCGGCATTGCGGCAGTTTTAAACAAAAAAGAAACTGATGAACAAGACAGTATTGAAGAGCACATTCAAGACACCTTAATTGCTGGCGCAGGGTTGTGTGATGCCGAAATTACGCGCTTAGTTGCTACCAATGCACGCGAAGCAGTAGAGTGGCTGGTGGACCAAGGCGTGGAATTTACGCGCGAGGCCGATAACAGCGGTTTCCATCTAACGCGCGAAGGTGGCCACAGCCAGCGCCGCATCGTTCATGTGGCCGATGCCACTGGCAACGCGGTGCAAAAAACCTTGGCACAAAAAATACGTGAACACGCCAACATTACCATTTTAGAAAATCACATCGCGGTTGATTTACTGACTACTCAAAAAGTGAGTAAATCTGTAACTGAAAACCGATGCTTGGGCGCTTATGTGCT
>JAABQZ010000021.1 GCA_011391175.1 Methylophilaceae bacterium
CAAAAGCAGAAAGCCCAGAAGTCATCCAGCAACAGCAGGCCGCGAAAGAGGTAGAAACAAGGTTGAGCTCAACACTAGAAGAAGCCAAATTGTTGATGAGCGTCAACCGTGGCACAGATGCAATTGCGCATCTAAAAATGACCATAGAATCAGAGCCAAAAGCGTCAATTAACCATTGGTTGTATTTGCTGGAAGTGTTCAGAAAACTTAATTTAAAAGATCAATTCGAGGCGTATGCAGAGCTTATGCATCTCACCTTTAATGTGATGACGCCAGTATGGTACGAAAAGGAAGCGGTGGTGAATACGGTCATGGTCGTGCCGCAAAGCCTTGAAGAATTCCCACATATCATGGAACAGCTTTATGGGGTGTGGCCAGGTGAGTTAGCCACTGTTTATTTGCGTAGCCTGATCACCGATAACCGCGGTGGCGAGCGTGCTGGGTTTGGTAAAGCGGTGGTAAGCGAGATTTTAATGTTGATTGAATTACTCGATACGCACAAAGATCTTCCAAATTAGTTTAGGCCAGACTAGTTTAAAAATAGCTCCAGCAGATTATTTAAGTAGCGCTGACCGAGTAAGGTGGGTTGCAGTCTATTTAAGTCTTGTATAATTAAGCCTTTATTTAGTGCCTCTGCAGCCCGCGTGGATATTGCCTGCCAGGGCATGCCAGTGCGCTCGTGAAAAAGTTTTGTCTCAAAACCATTGGTTAATCTCAGTGCGTTCATCATAAATTCAAAACCTAAATCAGGCCTTTCTATCGTCCAGGTGTTATCAACAGCACATTCGATTTCAGCATTTTCCATAAATACTTTGGGGTGTTTGTGACGCGTTTCACGGGTAATTTTGTCATGAAAACTCAACTTAGAATGCGCACCCGCACCGATGCCTAAATAATCGCCAAATTGCCAATAATTGAGGTTGTGCCGCGCCTGACTATTGGGTTTGCAAAAAGCCGAAGTTTCATAGTGTTGGTAGCCATGTTCAGCCAGCAAAATTTCAATCTGTTCCTGCATATCGGCACTCACATCGTCACTGGGTAAGCTAGGCGGCGTGCGGTGGAAGGGCGTGTTGGGTTCTAAAGTAAGGTGATAAAAAGACAGATGGTCTGGGTTAAGCGCGACAGCTTGCCTTGCGTCCAGTAGCGCGTGTTCTAGGCTCTGATTGGGCAGCGCATACATCACGTCTAAATTGACGCGCTCGAACGTTTTTAAAGCCAACTCGGCTGCCTGAATCGCTTGTTTGTCATCGTGAATGCGGCCAAGTGCTTTTAAATAATCAGCATTAAAACTTTGTATGCCAAGCGAAATACGGTTGACTCCAGCTTGCTTATAGCCTTGAAAGTGAGCGGTATCCTGTATTTTTCTACCAAGAGTTCCAGGATTCGCTTCCAACGTTATTTCAGCGCCATACTCTAAAGGCGTGAGCATACGTACTGCGCTCAAAATTTCATCGATAGAATCTGCACTAAAAAGACTAGGCGTCCCACCACCAAAAAAAACGCTTTTGATTTTACGACCATACACGCGCGGCACGGATTGTTCCAAGTCTTTAATTAAGGCCGCCACATAACGCTTTTCCGGAATGTCCTGCTTGCTTTCGTGCGAATTAAAATCGCAATACGGACACTTTTTAACGCACCAAGGAATATGAATGTACAAAGATAAGGGCGGTGGATTTTTTAAGCCAGATAAGGTGGTTTCACCTAATACGGGCGTGCTGGTGTTGATGGCCTTAAAATCGTTGACGGGATAAATCGGAATCATCTAGTACGGCAACTCGGCATTAATTCGCTTCTACAATACAGTTCCTGCCATTTTTCTTGGCTTGATATAGTCGTTTGTCTACTTTTTTGATAAACGCTAGCGACTTGTCTTGTTGAGTTGGCGTGATGGTGCCAATACCAATACTAACGGTAATAAATGGGTTGACTTGAGACTTTTCGTGCGAAATTTTTGCCTTTAATATAAGCTCACGGCAGCGTTCAGCCACTATATGGGCAGCTTTTTCGTCCGCCTCTGGTAGCACCAATACAAACTCTTCGCCACCAAAGCGTGCAAAGAAATCACGTGATCTCGTCCCTGCAGCACTTAAAATTTTGCCTATGAGTTTTAAGCAATCGTCACCCTGAATATGGCCATAATGGTCGTTATATTGCTTAAAATAATCAATATCTAACAAAATCAGTGAAAGTGGCTGACCATTGTATTGCGCATTCACCCATTCTGTTTCTAAAACAGAATCAAACATGCGCCGATTGAATACCCCAGTGAGGCCATCTCTGTAAGAAAGTTCTTCCAACTCTTTTTGTAGGCGCATCAGTTTTTCTTCGGCTTTTTTACGCTCACCGATATCAAACATAAAGCCAATCAGGGAGTCCACCTCACCGTTTTCATTGCGGACAACATGCACGACATCGCGTATCCATACTGCGCGATTATCTTTTGTGAGTGCGCGATAGTCTGCCTCGTGATCAACCCCCGCTTTGGATTGCGCAATGCAGAAGCTGGACACACGCTCCCTATCATCAGGGTGCATGCGCTCTATCCAATCGTTTGCAGTTTTCCAACTAGCGGGTGACCAGCCAAGTAAACTTTCAATTTGTGGCCCAATGTAGCTAAATTTCATGGTAGCCCAGTCAATTTTCCATGGAATGGCTTTGGTGGACTCTAAAAGCGTTTTATAGACTTCGCTGTCAGTATTTAAATCATTTACGGTGTTAGTCATTTATTGTTTACTAGGGTATCAATGCAATATTTATTTTAGTAATGTATCAGAAAAAGCGCTTTTTAGGCTTTAGCTACAATGACATAGGCATTTTACATTCACATGTTTAATGCTTTATTTTGTCTTGTTGATAAGGGTTGATGAGCGCATCCACAAAATGATGCAATACCTCGCGCATTTGTGACTCACTCACTTCCATCAATAGGCCATCTTCAAATGCATCTTGTGCGAGTTGGCGAAGTTCTTCAAAGTTTTCGCGCATCACTTTAATTTTTTCAGTGCAGGCAACAATACTATTGTCATTGCGCAGCCAAGTCGGTAATGGTTTCATAAAATAGGTCTTGTTTGAATATATTTTGGTTAAATATATTTTAGTTTAATTGTTGAATAAGTTGCAGCATTTTACGCATGGCTTTACCACGGTGGCTGAGTTTGTTTTTAAGCTCGGGTGTCAGTTCTGCGGCGGATTTCCCTGTAATGCTATCTAAAAAAATTGGGTCATAGCCAAAACCACCCGCACCGCGCGGTTTTTTCAAGATCGACCCTGCCCAAACACCTTCCGCAATCAGGGGTTGTGGGTCATCGTGCCTGCGTACTAACACCAAGCAGCAATAATAATAAGCAAAGCGGTTACTGTGTTGCTTTAACACGGTCATTAAATGTGCGTTATTTTTTGCATCACTTCTAGGCTCGCCAGCAAAATAAGCCGAGTGTACGCCAGGCACACCAACTAAGGCCTCTAGACACAAACCAGAGTCATCCGCCAATGCAGGTAAATTGGTGGCCAGACTGGCATGGCGCGCTTTGGCTAGTGCGTTTTCAATAAAGGTACAGTGTGGCTCTGCCGCTTCAGAAACGTTGAAATGCGATTGAGGCAGCACCTCAATATTCAAGGGCGCAAGTAAGCTTTGAAACTCTGCCAGCTTGCCTTGGTTGCCGCTGGCAATCACCAGTTTAGTCAACATTTATGTGTTTAAAGCGTGTTGTTGTTTCGCCAATAATTCCTGAATGCCGTTAGCGGCTAGGTCCAGCATGCTGTTCATGGCGGTGCGGTCAAACGGCTCACCCTCGGCTGTGCCTTGTATTTCTACAAAGCCGCCATCTGCCGTCATCACCACATTCATGTCAGTGTCACAGTCAGAGTCTTCAATATAATCTAAATCCAGCACTGGCGTGCCTTTGTACACGCCCACAGAAATCGCTGCAACGCCTTGTTTAAGTGGGTTTTGGCTAATTTTTCCACTTTTAAGGAGCGTAGAAACTGCATCGTGCAATGCCACATAAGCGCCGGTGATGCTAGCAGTGCGCGTACCGCCATCGGCCTGAATCACATCGCAATCAAGGTGGATACTACGCTCACCCAATTTTTCAAGGTCGATAATCGCGCGCAAACTGCGGCCAATTAAACGCTGAATCTCTTGGGTACGGCCACTTTGTTTGCCTTTGGCTGCTTCCCTATCCATGCGGCTACCAGTGCTGCGTGGCAACATGCCATATTCTGCGGTTACCCAACCTTGATTTTTGCCCTTTAAAAACCCAGGTACTTTTTCTTCAACACTCGCTGTGCATAAAACGTGGGTATCACCGAACTTTACCAATACCGAGCCTTCGGCGTGTTTGGTGTAATGTCGAATAATTTCAATGTTGCGAAGTTGATAGTTGGTGCGTTGGCTGGGACGGTTGGTTTGGGAAAGAGTGGTTTGCATGAGATTTGCTTTGTTAAAAAGGCAATTATATGCGATGCGAATTGTGCTGTGCTTTTAAACGATGAAATAAAAACGATCTAATAAATAGGGACTTAAATTTTAGGTTTTTGCTGGGTTTTGTTTAGAGCGCTTTGAATCGCTAAAATGGTGTTTTCGATGTCATCGTCCGATAGTTCCATTGGATTACTGCCATCTATGACTTGATGCGTCACTGGGTTCATAATGGTGGTCGTTTCACCTAAAGGCATCAACTGGGTGGATACAGCCACTTGGCCTGTAAGCCGGTCGCCCCATTGCAAGCCAATCGCGCTCATATTATCGCCGCGCTCATCACTAGCAAAATCTGCACTATCCATTAAATCGGTAGTGACTGCGGTAATATCGGTATTGCGCTGAATAATTTCTTTAATTTGCTGGTCATCTATTACGCCCCAAACCCCATCGGTGCACAGCAGTACAGTGTCACCTTCAAGCAATTCATGCCTGTCCGATAAATCAATTTGTGGTGGCGTTTCGCCACCCACGCAGTTATAAATTTTGTTTTTATAGGGGTGCGTGGCCATTTCGTCTTTAGTAATCATGCCTTTTTTGTATAGCGACTGCACAACAGAGTGGTCTTCTGTGCGAAACAGCAAATGCCCATTACGGAAGTGATACAAGCGCGAATCGCCAACATGCGCACACCATAAATAGCCGCGCTGAATAATCGCTGCGACAATGGTGGTGCGAGGCGATTCTACATATTCTTCAGCTTGTGTCACATTTTCTATCATATCGTGCACTTGTTGAATATGATCGATTAAAAATTTGGCAGGGCTGCTAAGTGAAGGCACAGCCAAGCGTTGAAATGCATCGGTGAGTGTTTTGACTGCCAGTTGCGCGGCCACTTCACCATTACGATGACCGCCCATGCCGTCAGCCAGCACCAGCAACAAAGCATCTTTGCTGTAAGAGTAAGCTAGCCTATCTTGGTTGTATGGTCTTGGCCCTTGGCGACTATTTTGGTAAATAGTAAATTTCATAATTAAAGTGGCTTGTTGAGTACATTCTTGATTTTATTGACAAAACTTGGCTTTTTAATAGGCAAAGGTTTCACGACTTCTAGCAGGGTTTTTTGTAGCGAAAACACGCTTTGTGGCCGTTGCATATAATCTAGCTTTAAGCAGCCATCAATGGTTTTTAATAGCTCTTCGGTATAAATACCTTTACCTATTTTTATTGCAGGGACTAAGTGGTCTTCATTGACGCGTAAATTCGCGGCAATTGGTGCAGAGCGCATCATGCACGAGTACATGCTGGCGCCCACGCTGTAAATATCACTCCAAGGCCCTAATTGCTTTCGTTCGAAATACTGTTCTGGTGGCGCAAAGCCTGGCGTGTAGCTGGGGGAAAGTTTTGACTGCGCTTGAGTCAGCGTTTGTCTTGCCGAACCAAAATCTAACAACACCGGAGAGCCGTCAAGCCGAATGTAAATATTGGCAGGCTTAATATCTAAGTGCAGTAGTTTTTGCGCGTGCACTTCACGCAGTCCATTTAACAGCTCGCTAAACACCCGGCGCACAAATTTTTCGTTGACAGGTTCGGGTTGAGAAAGGATGTAATCCTGTAGCGATTTACCGCGCTCATACTGCATCACCATATAAACGGTGTTATTTTCTCTAAAAAAATTGGTCACACGAACAATATTTTTGTGGTCAATTTTGGCCAATGCCAAACCTTCTTCAAAAAAACATTTCAGGCCGTGCTTAAAGGTGGCGGCATCGTCATCGTTACCCAGCAGCACAGTGGCACCTTCTTCACGTAGCGCCAAGCCAGTGGGCATATATTCTTTAATGGCCACCGTGTTTTTGTTCATGTCTTGCGCTAAATACACAAAGCTAAAGCCGCCCGTGCTTAAGACTTTAGTAATAATATAGTCTTGTAGCATGTAGCCAATTGGTAAAGTTTGGTTTTTACTTGTTGCCATTCGTTTCTTGTATTTTAGCTGCTTACGTTAACAACTATTGTATAGTATTAAAATTAAATTCTCATTAAAATCTTATTAAATCCTAATTAAATCATAGCTATTTGATACAATTGTGATTAATTACATTAAGAAAGTTGGCTATGATACTCAGTATGACCGGTTTTGCATCACGCGAATACAATACGAGTTGCGGTATTTTGCTGCTTGAGTTGCGTTCGGTCAATCATCGCTACTTAGAGCTGCAGCTTAAACCAGACGATAATCTACGTCTTTTTGAATCGATGATACGTGAGCTGATACAAGCAAAATTAGGTCGTGGCAAAGTCGATTGTCGTTTAACACTAGTGCGCAGTAATACCCTGCAGGGTTTACCAATGCTAAATCACAGCGTACTGCAACAAATAGCTGAAAGCGCAAAAACTGCTGCACAATATTTTCCACATACACAGCCCGTGAATATGCTGGAAATATTGCAAATGCCAGGGGTTCTGCAAAATGAAACGCTGGATACTGAAGCGTTGGAGCACGATTTAAAAACCGCTTTAAACGCTACCCTTGATGATTTAATTGCAGCCAAAGCGCGCGAAGGAGCCAAGCTGAAAGCTATTATTTTGGAGCGGCTTGCGCAGATTGAACAGCACGTGGCCAAAGTAAAACCAATGATGCCCGCGCTGATTCAGCAATATCAGCAAAAATTGAGTACAAAATTAGCTGAGGCGCATGCCAGTAATGATGATGAGCGTATTCGGCAGGAAATGGTAATTTTTGCGCAACGTATTGATGTAGATGAAGAATTATCGCGCTTAAGTACCCATATCGATGAAGTAAAGCGTATTTTGAACGCCAGCGCGGCGGCGGGTAAGCGACTCGATTTTTTAATGCAGGAAATGAATCGCGAAGCCAATACATTGGGCTCGAAATCGGTGGCCATTGAAACCAGCCAAATCTCTATGGAGCTTAAAGTGCTAATTGAGCAAATGCGCGAGCAGATCCAAAATATTGAATAGATTTGTTCAGACTTAATCGCGCACCAATATCTTGCGAGCTTGTACCAATGCGTATTTTTAACGCTCTATTTTAGTGCATTTATTCTAATGTAGGCCATTGTTTAACTGTAACAAATTGATTTAAAACAAAAAATTAATTGGCATGGGCTTTGCATGGGTTTTTGATAAACATTAAAGACTTTGAAGCATGCAAAAATCAACACAATCTTTTTTTGATGAAATGCAATTAGATGTTGTTGATCTAGATGAAAGTCGAGTGCGCCAGATTTATAGCGCCTATCAAAACTGGCTAAAAGATATCCCTCTGCACCAATTAGAAAGCAAACGCCAGGAAGCTGAGTTGTTGTTTCGGCGTGTTGGCATTACCTTTAACGTCTATGGTGAAGAAGATGGCGCTGAGCGCCTAATACCATTTGATGTCATCCCTAGAATAATCTCAGCAAATGAGTGGGAAAAATTATCTGCGGGAGCAATTCAACGTGTAAAAGCGCTCAATATGTTTTTGCACGACATCTATCATCAGCAAGACATTATTCAAGCTGGCATCATCCCATCTAGTATTTTAGCTAACTCCCAATATCGCCCAGAGATGGTGGGTGTTGATGTGCCACAACAAATATATGCGCATGTTGCAGGGATAGATTTGGTGCGCACCAGCGAGTCGCAATTTTATGTGCTAGAAGACAATTTGCGCACACCTTCGGGTGTGTCTTACATGTTAGAAGATCGCAAAATGATGATGCGGCTTTTTCCTGATTTGTTTCGCCGTTATTCTGTGGCACCAGTGGATCATTATCCCCAAGTGTTACTAAAAAACTTGCGTGCAGTTGCGCAAACAAGCAACTCAGAACCAACAGTAGTTTTATTGTCACCTGGCGCCTACAACAGCGCATATTTTGAGCATGCGTTTTTAGCGCAACAAATGGGCATTGAGTTAGTTGAAGGAACCGATTTATTTGTGCGCAATAATGCGGTATACATGCGTACCACACAAGGCCCGCAGCGTGTAGATGTGATTTATAGGCGGATTGATGATGATTACATAGACCCGTTGGTATTCAACCCAAACTCGATGTTGGGAGTGCCTGGTCTGCTATCGGTATATCGCAATGGCGGTGTAACTTTGGCAAATGCAGTTGGCACAGGTGTGGCAGATGATAAAGCGACTTATATTTACGTGCCTGAGATGATTAAGTTTTATTTGAATGAAGAGCCGTTATTAGAAAATGTGCCAACCTACGAATTGAGTAAAGAAGAGGATTTGAAATATACGCTGGCGCATTTGCATGAGTTGGTGGTGAAAGAGGTGCAAGGCTCTGGTGGTTATGGCATGCTGGTTGGACCTGCGGCCACTAAAAAGGAAATTGAAGAATTTAGATTGCGCATCGTGTCAAAACCCGCCAACTATATCGCGCAACCTACACTGGCACTTTCTACTTGCCCAACGTTGGTAGAAGCAGGTATTGCACCACGCCATGTGGATTTGCGGCCATTTGTGTTATCTGGAAAAACAGTGACCTTGGTGCCAGGGGCATTATGCCGTGTAGCACTTAAGGAGGGTTCATTGGTGGTAAATTCATCCCAAGGTGGTGGTACCAAAGATACCTGGGTGTTAGAGGCTGGGGAGCTAGAAAAGACTCAGCTATCAGAAAATTCGTGCGAAACTAAACAAGTAACTACTATTAAAACTGAGATTAAAACCAAACAAAAAGCTAAGCAAAAAACCATAGAAAATATAGTTGAGCCAGCATGTTAAGTAGAACCGCGGATCATTTATATTGGATGGCGCGCTACATTGAGCGGGCGGAGAACATGGCGCGGGTGTTAGAGGTGACTTATAGTATGTCGCTAGTACCAAATGCCGCGCAAAGTGAGGCTGCGCTTTGGTTGCCAGCATTAGAGATTGCGGGCAATGTCGACCAATACGAAGAAGAATACGGTAACGTAGATGCAGCTAAGGTGATTCATTATTTATCAATGGATGTGAATAACCCATCCAGCATATACAACGCGCTACGCAATGCACGCGAAAATGCGCGCGCAGTGCGTGTTGATATGACTTCAGAAACTTGGGAAAATATCAACGCACTTTGGATAGAGTTTGATCAATTTAGAGGTGCAGATTTAACTAAGGCTGGACTGCCAGAATTTTGTGACTGGGTGAAAGCGCGTTCACATTTATTTAGAGGCGTATGCTTTGGTACGATGTTGCGCGATGATGCGTTTAGCTTTGTGCGGCTTGGTACATTTATTGAGCGCGCTGATAATACCGCACGACTTTTAGATGTGAAATATCATCTGCTGTTACCAGATGAAGAAGAGGTAGGCGGCGCAGTGGATTATTATGAATGGAGCGCCGTGTTGCGCTCGGTTTCGGCGTTTCAGGCCTATCAAAAAATATTCAGCGACTCCATCGTGCCTTGGCGCGTGGCGGAGTTGTTGGTGTTAAGACGTGACATGCCGCGCTCACTGCATGCATGTTTAGATGAAATTACCCCAATTCTAGAACAGCTTGCTGGCAGGCGACAGGTAGAATGTAGAAGGCTGGCGGGCGAGTTACACGCCAAATTACGTTACGGCAAAATGCAGGATATTTTTCAGCGTGGTTTGCATGAGTTTTTAAGTGATTTTATTGATTCAAATAATCTATTGGGCGCAGAAATTCAACGTGCTTTTTTAAGTATAAATGCAAGCTAAAGCCAGTTAGAATAAGCCATTATGCGTTTAATTATCGAACATCACACACAGTATGTATACAGCTCGCCTGTCAACTATACAATTCAACAATTACGGCTGACGCCACAGAGCGGCTTTGGTCAGCATGTTAAGTATTGGGATATTAAAACACAGGGCCAGTTAGACGGTTTTGAAGATGCATTTGGTAACACCACCCATACTTTGGTGGTGGATAGACCGCACACTGAGCTCAGTGTGACAGTAGTGGGCGAGGTTGAAACTGGCGTCAACGATTACTCACTGCAGCACACGTTGCCATTAGCGATTTATATGCGCGATACGCCGTTAACCCTTGCAGATGAAGCGATTATTGCGTTTGCAGCCAATTACCAACATAAGCCAATCGACGATTTAATGCATGCGCTGGTAGATAAAGTGGGCTACATTAAAGGCGCAACGGAAGTAAACACCACGGCGATAGAGGCATTTAAATTAGGCAAAGGGGTATGCCAAGATCATGCGCATGTGTTTATTGCCTGTTGTCGTAGCTTGGGTTACCCAGCACGCTATGTAAGTGGTTACTTGTTTACCCAAGATGGTAGTTTGATGCAAAGCCACGCATGGGTGGACGTATGGTTTGATAGTGCTTGGCAAAGTATCGATGTATCAAATGGCTGCCACGCGGGTGAAACTTATGTGCGCTTGGCCACTGGTTTAGATTACCGCACCGCCAGCCCGGTGACAGGTATGCGTTCGGGTGGTGGGGTAGAAGGCATGGCCACCAGCGTGGTAGTGAATCAGGCGGGTGCACCAATACATCAGCAGCATAAAATGAATCAAATAGCGCTATTAAAAGAGGCACAAGCAATACAGCAGATGCAACAAGCACAGCAATAACTTAAATATGCCAATCAAATCATTACAATTTAATCGCCATGGCGATAAGGAAAATTCAGCATTTTTTGAAGATTACTTAATCCGTCTATTGGAAGAACGTGACCAGCTTGGTTTAACCAGCATGATTCACGAGATAGACGCGCTCATGATATCGGTGGATCCAGAGCATTCAACTAAATATATTGCTGAGTTGGCGTTAATGACGCCCTATCATTACTTGGTGACGCTAGAAACTGAGCAGCACTTAAGCCATGTACTGCGTATCGATTTAAATTCCCCTGACATTTTGCTGCGTGAAGTAAAAGACCCTAACTTGCGTGGCATTTTTAGAAGCCTCAATGAGGTTTATCCAATCGGAGCTAAAAAACCCAATAGCCGCTACATGGGTGAGATTATTCGGGTAGACGATTTACACGGTGTGGTTAAAATTCAGCAGCAACGTGGCTTCCGCTTTTTTAATCAAGATGATGCACGCAAACTTGAGTTACCTGGCAATTTAGCCATTAGTAAGCCGTCACCATATACGCACAATATTGTGGCTTACTTGGAGCGCGAGCCGGATGAATTAAGGGTGTATGCGCTGGGCGTAAGCGTCATTAAGCCTGATGTGCAAGCAGCCTACCTTGAAGCGAAAGCATTGCAAAATAAAATAGGCGTTGCCGATTTATTATTACCGCTTGATCACCTAGCAACGCGGGTTTATAGCCAAAACCGCGAAGTGGCGATTTTGGAATACTTGTCCCTCACCAGCTATTATTTTTGGGGTGCTTATAATATTAAAGATCAGAATTCGTCGACCAATGTCACCAAAAGTGCACATGAAATTCCCGAATCCAAAAGTCCAGCCAAAGTGTTCACAGCCAACAACACCCCTTATTTTATTAACCATTTAGAACACTTACCTTCACCCACCGAAACCTTTGTACGCAACTATGGCCCACGCCTGCACCATATGGCGATTTCGGTTAAAGATGGTGAATATAAGGGCAAAGAGAATATTGATTATGTGGTGGATGCAATTGCAGAAAACGGCAAAGGCTTTTTGCTGGACGTGATTGGCTCTAAAGAACAAGGCTTGAAGCAAATATTTTCCAATGCTTCTGAACATTCGTCGCTAATTATTGAATATGTTCAGCGTTATGGCAGTTTTGATGGGTTTTTTACCCGAGAAAATGTCGCCAAACTCACTGAGGCGGCTGGTTTTATGTAATGGCACTGCTTTTTTAAGACAGTTATTTCGGTTAAAAAATCTTTCAGTTTTTTTGTCATCAGCCATTATTCAAAATGGTATGATTTGTTTTTTACAAACTTTCTATGTTCTCATCATTATCATGACATATTGCGTTGGTTTTTTATTAGAAGAGGGCATGGTTTTCGCCTCTGACACCCGCACTAATGCTGGACTCGATCAAGTAGCGATTGCGTCAAAAATGCATATTTTTGAGGTGAAAAATGAGCGCGTGATTGTGTTATTAACCGCAGGCAATTTAGCTATTACCCAATCCGTGGTGAATTCCTTAAAACTAAAATTAAGTGATACTGAAAACAAACACCTTAATAATGTCGGTAGTTTGTTTGAGGCTGCAGCTTTGGTTGGCGATGAAATGCGCGCTACGTTTGCGCGTGATGGCTCTTTTTTAAAAGACCATGATATTGATTTTAATGCCAGTATTTTGATTGGCGGCCAAATTAAAGGTGAGGTGCCACGGTTATTTAATGTATACGCGGCAGGCAATTTTATCGAAATTAATCATGAAACACCTTATGTTCAAATTGGTGAAACCAAATATGGCAAACCAATTATTGACCGTGTGGTGAAATACAATACCGATATGATGGATGCAGTGAAATGTTTGCTGATTTCGTTTGACTCCACCATACGTAGCAATGTTTCTGTGGCAGCGCCCATCGATTTGTTGATTTACCGCGCTGACAGTCTGCATGCAGATTGCAAACAGCGTATCACCGAAAATGACCCGTATTACTCAACTGTTCGGCAAGGTTGGGGCGCTGGCCTTAAGCAAGTATTCTCCGCGCTTCCCAGTCCAGATTGGTGCTAGATTGGTATTAATTAAATGATTCAGGGTAACTTATTTATTATCACAGCCGCATCGGGTGCGGGCAAAACCAGCTTGGTGAAACAGTTGCTGGCGAATGATAGTCAAGTTAAGTTGTCGGTTTCGCACACCACACGTAAAGCTCGCCAAGGCGAGCAAAACGGTGTGCATTACTATTTTGTGAACGAACTCGAGTTTTTACAAGTCCTAAATGCAGGTGGCTTTCTAGAAAGCGCAGATGTGCATGGGGCCAAATATGGCACTGCGCAAAGTGGGATAGATACTGCCTTGCAAGCTGGCTATGATGTGATTTTAGAAATCGACTGGCAAGGTGCGGCGCAAGTGCGCAACATTTACCCGCAAAGTATCAGCATTTTTATTTTGCCACCCTCACTTGAAGCCTTAGAACAACGCTTAAATAATCGTGGTCAAGATAGCGTAGAAGTGATTAATAAACGCGTTGCGGCAGCCCACGAAGAAATGCGCCACGTGGTGGAGTTCGACTATGTTACAATCAACGATAATTTCGATGTAGCGTTGCAAGATTTGCAGGCAATCATTCGTGCCAGCAGGTTAAAAACGCAATCACAACTACAGCGCCACGCAGCGCTGGTTCAAAAGCTAACTTAAAGAACTTAATTAAAGTACAAATATAAAGGACAACACCATGGCTCGTATTACTGTAGATGACTGTTTAGATAAAATCCCAAATCGTTTTCAATTGACTTTAGTGGCAGCCTATCGCGCGCGCCAATTGGCTAATGGCTCAGACCCATTTGTGCACAGCCCAAACCAAAAAGACAAGCCAACTGTGCTGGCTTTACGCGAAATAGCAGCGGGCAAAGTAGGCATTGAAATTTTGAATCGCATACATCCGTAAGCGAATTGTTTTTAATATGCAGCTGCAATGCCAAAAACGGCGACAACTTTAGGTGTTAAATTAGGCGCTAACCACCCAACCATCATCGACACATTTCAAGCTGCCGAGCCACCTTTGTTGCCGGCAGATGTTGAAACCTCAGCCCTTTCACTTTTACTCAAAGAATATTTTAACCAAGCCGACATTGAACAAGTGTGGGCGGCCTATCGCTATGCGGCATTTGCACATCAAGGTCAAACCCGCAAAACGGGCGAGCCTTACATTACCCACCCAGTGGCGGTGGCGTGTATTTTAGCTAAGTTACACTTGGATTTACCTACCTTGTTAGCAGCACTCCTGCATGATGTGGTGGAAGACACAGGCGTACCAATTGCAGAAATCAGCGACCAATTTGGTAAGCAGGTGGCCGATTTGGTGGAAGGCCTGACTAAGCTAGATAAAATTGAGTTTCAGAGTGCGGCGGCTGCGCAAGCCGAGAATTTCCGTAAAATGCTCTTGGCCATGAGCCAAGATGTGCGGGTGATTTTAGTCAAACTGGCGGATAGATTGCATAATATGCAAACGCTAGAGGCCATGAAGCCAGACAAGCAAAAACGCATTGCGCAAGAGACTTTAGAAATCTATGCGCCGATTGCCAATCGTTTAGGTTTAAATTTAATCTATCAAGAACTAGAAGATTTAAGTTTTAAATACCTGCATCCGATGCGCTATCGTGTTATTGCTAAAGCCATTAAGGTAGCGCGTGGCAATCGTAAAGAAGTCATTAGCAAGATTTTAGAGTCGATTAAACAAGCTTTGAAAGAAGCGAATATTGATGCTGATGTAAAAGGCCGCGAAAAGCATTTATATAGCGTGTATCGCAAGATGGCCAATAAGGCCACCGCGCTGGAGCAAATTCACGATATTTATGGCTTTCGAATTTTGGTTAAGGATACGTCGACTTGTTATTTAACCTTGGGCATATTGCACGCACTATACAAACCCATTCCAGGTAAGTTTAAAGACTATATTGCTATCCCTAAAGCCAATGGCTATCAGTCGCTACACACCACTTTGTTTGGTCCATTTGGCACGCCAATTGAGGTGCAAATGCGCAGTGAAGATATGCACAAAGTGGCTAATGCGGGTGTGGCTGCACATTGGATGTATAAAACCACGGATGCAAACCTGACTGCCTTGCAACAGCAAACGCACCAATGGTTACAACGTTTGCTAGAGATTCAAACCGAAAGTGACGATAGCTACGAATTTTTAGAAAATTTTAAAGTTGATTTGTTTCCTGACGAAGTTTATGTGTTCACGCCAAAAGGCAATATATTAGCGCTTCCCAAAGGCTCAACTGCAGTGGATTTTGCTTATGCCGTACATACTGATGTAGGCAATAGTTGCGTGGCAGTTAAAATTAATAGCGAGCTAGCACCGCTGCGTAGCGAAATGCATAATGGCGATAACGTGGAAATTATTACTGCGCCGCTGGCCAAGCCTAACCCGGCTTGGCTTAATTATGTTGTCACGGGTAAGGCACGTTCGCATATTCGGCATTATTTAAAAACCCTGCAAGCAACAGAGTCTGCGCATCTAGGTGAGCGCATGTTGAATTTGGCTTTACGCGCTTTGCACGTGGAGCCTAGTGTGGTAACAGATAAGCAATGGCAGAAAGTCATTCGTGATTATGGCGCCAAAGAAAAAGCCGAAATTTTAACTGAGATAGGCTTAGGTAAACGTGTCAGTTTAATGGTGGCGCATCAACTTACTGCTGGTCAACCAGATTTACATGGCGTAGAAAAGGCTAAAAATAGCAAAGTGCTCGATAGCATTACGATTAGCGGTAGCGAGGGCATGGCGGTGCAATTTGCGCAGTGTTGTCGGCCAATTCCAGGCGACCCTATTTTAGGCTTTATCAACAAAGAAAAAGGCCTGATTATTCATACCCACGACTGTCCGACCACCCGCAAATTTAAGCTAGATCCCGATAAATGGCTAGATGTGGCCTGGGATTCGGATGATAAGAAACTGTTTAAAGTGAATGTTCGCGTTGTCGTGGTAAACGAGCGCGGTATGCTAGCCAAGTTAGCTTCAGCAATTTCCGATGTCGGTTCTAATATTGACAATGTCAACATCGAAGAGCCAGATGGCAGCCAATATTCCAATGTGAATTTTACGGTGCAGGTGCGTAACCGCGTGCATTTGGCCGATTTAATGCGCAATTTACGCAAAATACCTGACGTGATGCGGATTAATCGGGTAAAGGGTACCCATAATGAAGAGAAAATTCAATAGTGCGCAATTTTGAAATGCGTTTTGCACGTTGTTTTGCTTGCTGGCCTTACTGAGAAGTACTGTCTGCGCTTGCAAGCCTAGTGCAAACTCGCATTTGAAAATAGCTAAAATTCTGTGAAATAATTGACTAATAATTACAAGACATTACCTGAAGAGTTGCCTGTACCAATTGACGATGGCGAAGCAGCGCATTTGGAAGGTCTGCAATTGCCTGATATATCACTACCCACTACTAGCGGGCAGCATTTCAGTTTCGATACTAATTCCAACCCAGAAAAATTAGTTATTTATGTGTATCCACTCACTGGTCAACCTGACGTTGCTTTGCCAGACGGCTGGGATGAAATCCCAGGTACTCGCGGATGCACGCCTCAGGCATGCGATTTTAGTGACCATTACCAACAGTTTAAAAATTTAAATACGCAGGTTTTTGGATTAAGTACACAAACGACAGAATACCAATCGGCGCTTAAAAACCGCTTACATTTGCCTTTTGATTTGTTGAGCGATAGTGACTTTAAGTTAAAAAAAGCCTTAAGCTTACCTACCTTTCAGGTAGGTAAGCTTATTCTGTATAAAAGGCTCACTTTAATTATCGAGAACAACATGATTAAAAAAGTGTTTTATCCTGTGTTTCCGCCCAATCAACATGCTTCGCAAGTTTTAGATTGGCTCAAATGCCATCCAAGTTGAGAGTTAAGTGGAGCAATGACAAATCTTGTTGATATTAAGGGTTTCAGTAAGCCCCTAATCGCGAATCTGCAAAAACTGGGTATCTCCAATATACAAGGCTTGCTACTGCATTTGCCATTGCGATATATCGACGAAACTCGCATCACAGCTATTCGCGATTTTCGTCTAGGTGATGATGTGCAGTGCGAGGGTGAGATTGCCCATGCAGAGGTTAGCTACAAGCCACGTAAAGCGTTAATTGCAAGGCTGCAAGATGCTAGCGGCCAGCTGACTTTACGCTTTTTGCATTTCTATCCTAGCCAAATTGCGCAGCTTGCAGTAGGTCGACATTTACGTGTATACGGCGAAATTCGTCACGGTTTTTTTGGTTACGAAATGGTGCACCCGCAATGCAAAAACGTAGGTGAAAGTACTCAAGTTGCAGAAACCTTAACCCCTATTTACCCTACCACCGCGGGTCTTACGCAGATCAATATTCGCAAGGCAATTGCGCTTGCACTTAAAGTGGCAGATTTAGGTGAAACGTTACCAGCCAATATTTATAAAGGTTTGCGGCTACCTGCATTCAACACCTGTATCGCTGCGCTTCACAGCCCTGCACCGGATGCCAATTTAAATGTACTAGAAAGCAAAACCACGCCAGAATGGCGCAGACTGGCTTTTGATGAGTTGCTTGCTCAGCAACTTTCGATGCGTAAACATTACATTAAAAGACGGAGTATAGATGCACCTGCCATCGCCGCATCGCATCTATTAGCCCCGCAATTGCTCAACAATTTGGCTTTTAAATTAACCAATGCGCAACAAAAAGTAGTCGCAGAAATTTCGCACGATTTAATGCAAGCACATCCGATGCAACGTTTGTTGCAAGGCGATGTGGGTAGCGGCAAAACTATCGTGGCGTGCTTAGCAGCACTGCAAGCCATTGAGCATGGTTGGCAAGTGGCATTGATGGCACCGACTGAAATTTTAGCCGAGCAACATTTTAAAAAATTTGAAACATGGCTTAAACCACTTCACATTAATATTGCATGGCTCACTGGTAGTCAAAGTAAAAAGGAACGTGAGTTAGCACTCACAAACATTGCCAACGGACATGCCCAACTTGCTGTAGGAACGCATGCGCTATTTCAAGAAGCGGTTAACTTTAAAAAACTGGGCTTAGCCATTATTGATGAGCAGCATCGATTTGGTGTGCAGCAACGTTTAGCCCTGCGTAAAAAAGGTGAGCCTGAACCGCATCAGTTGATGATGACCGCTACACCGATTCCGCGCACTTTATCGATGAGTTATTTTGCCGATTTAGATGTATCAGTGATAGATGAACTGCCGCCTGGTCGTACTGCAGTTGTAACAAAGTTGGTATCTGACGAGCGTCGTGATGAAATTTTGCAACGCGTGCGCGAAGCCTGCATGGCGGGCAGCCAAGCCTACTGGGTGTGCCCGCTGATAGAGGAAAGTGAAGCCTTACAGCTGCAAACTGCCAATGATACGTTTGCGCACATGCAAGCGACTTTTCCTGAGCTTAAGGTTGGGCTGGTGCACGGCCGCATGAAGTCTGCCGAAAAACAAGCGGTGATGGCAAAATTTGAAGCGGGCGAGATTCAACTGTTGGTGGCCACCACGGTGATAGAAGTGGGTGTAGATGTACCGAATGCCAGTTTGATGATTATTGAACATGCCGAGCGCATGGGGTTAAGCCAGCTGCACCAACTGCGTGGGCGCGTGGGACGTGGGTCGGCAAAAAGCACCTGTATTCTGCTCTACCAAAATAAACTTTCAGAAGCCGCACGTGCGCGCTTAAAAGTAATTTTTGAAAACACCGATGGTTTTATAATTGCCCAAGCGGATTTGCAATTGCGCGGTCCAGGCGAATTTTTAGGCACTCGCCAAAGTGGCGTGCCGATGCTTAAAATTGCAGATTTAGAGCGCGATGCCGATTTGTTAGAAGTGGCAAAAAATATAGCGGATAGTTTAATTAAAGAATATCCAAAAGCTGTAGAAGCGCACTTAGCACGTTGGATGAGTCATGCGGGTGAGCTGGTGAAAGTATAAATAATGAAGTTACCCATTCGCTTACAGCATAGAAAATCAAATTGGTTAACAAAACCATTAAACAGTGGCAATTTACGTTTTTGGCTAATCGATAATGGTTCGCTCACCGCACGTTTAAAAGCGCGCTACACTGATTTTTCAGTGCAGCCCGTGTCGTTAAAACACGCAAAAGCTTTAACAGATGAGCCAGTGTTACTAGGCTTAAAAACCAGTCAACATGCGCTGATTCGCGACGTCGTACTAATAGGCAACAATCAGCCGGTGGTGTTTGCGCACAGCGTGTTGCCCTACGCAAGCTTGCGCGGTGCTTGGCGTGGTTTGGGTAGGCTGGGCAATAAACCGTTGGGTGCGGCCTTATTTGCTAACTCAAAAATAAAACGTACTCCGCTAGAATATAAAAAACTATCGCACCACCACCCAATATCCATGAGGGTTGCAGAGCATGTGCCAAATACCTCAAAAGTGTTATGGGCAAGGCGTTCGGTATTCCAATTAAATTGCGCTAAAATTCTCGTTACCGAAGTTTTTTTAGAACAATTATTCAAATGAACCGAGCCAAAATATCCTTAGACAGCTTGACTAAAAAGCTAGACGCTTACGAGCGTTTGATGCGGCTGGATAAGCCAATTGGCATTTTGCTGTTGCTGTGGCCTACCTTGTGGGCGCTTTGGCTGGCCTCGCGCGGTGTACCAGATTGGATTACGCTGCTGATTTTCATCACAGGCGCAGTGTTAATGCGTAGCGCAGGCTGTGTCATGAATGACATTGCTGATCGTAAATATGATGGCCTAGTGGAGCGCACCAAAAATCGTCCTTTGGCAACAGGCGAAGTGAATGTCAATGAGGCTTATTTACTAGCGGCTGGTTTGGCTTTAGCGGCATTTTGTTTGGTGGTGTTGTTTAATCAAAAAACTATTTTATTGTCATTTGCCGCGTTATTTTTAGCGGCTACCTACCCACTTACCAAACGCTTTTTGGCGATTCCACAAGCTTATTTGGGTGTGGCATTTGGCTTTGGTATTCCCATGGCGTTTGCGGCGGTGAATGATTATATTCCGCCACTGGTGTGGGCGTTGCTGGTGACCAATGTGTTTTGGGCGGTGGCTTACGATACTGAATATGCCATGGTAGACCGCGATGACGATATAAAAATTGGCATTAAATCATCCGCGATATTTTTCGGTAAATACGATGTCATTGCGGTGATGATTTGCTATACCATGATGTTGGGTTTGCTAGTGTATATTGGCCAGTTTATGGGTTTTAACAAACTGTATTATATTGGCCTATTAGCCGCTCTGCTATTGGTATACAGGCAATATGAACTAATTAAGAATCGTGATAAAGCTAATTGCTTTAAGGCGTTTTTGCAGAATAACTGGATAGGCCTTGCCATTTTTATTGGCTTGGCCGCACAGTATAATTTTCGTGGTGCCTGATTAAGGCTAAGCACTTCTTAAGTGTGCCTTAGTTATATTCAGCTAAGGTAAATTCAAAAGTCGCTTCTTGGTTTTCTTTTTCAGCTAAAGTACGGCTTTCAGCTGTTTTTTGTTCAATAAGCGCATTGACTTTCTTTAATCTATCTTCTTTATCGGCGGCCAGTTTTGCTTCTTTCTGTGCTCTAAGGGCCATTTTTTTATCATCCAATTGAATCACTTGCGCGCTATTGCCTGCCTCGTGAGCGATGTTTTTAAGTAACAATAATTCTTCCAACACACTTTTTTCGAAGCCAACGCGGGTTTCAAGGCGGCTGTTGTAAATTAAATCGTCTAAGTACACAACAGCAGCTGGTGTGCCCCATGCTTGTTCTAACCCCGCAATTAAGCGTGGAAAGTCTTCAAGATGCTGTTTAGAACTGCCTTGGTCGTTGCTAAAGGCAGCAATCCGAATGTTGTAGTGTTCTTTGCATTCCAGTGCAG
Source organism: Methylophilaceae bacterium (assembly GCA_011391175.1). Classification (GTDB taxonomy): domain Bacteria; phylum Pseudomonadota; class Gammaproteobacteria; order Burkholderiales; family Methylophilaceae; genus Methylotenera_A. The sequence continues at coordinate 20,863 of JAABQZ010000021.1, forward strand.
TTTGCTCGTACATGGCCTGCATATCATCCTTAGCCAATAAATCCAGCAAAAATAGCCATTCGGTAACGGATTTTTTAGGGTGTTCAATTAAGTGGTTTTGCAATAGCTGAATGGCTAAGCTGGTGCGGCCGTGCGATAAAAATACATCGGCATGGTCAAGAATATTTTGGTCATCGTTAAACTCCTCAACTGAAAATGGTGCTGGTGTGTCTGCGGATGCAAACAAGCTATCAGTTTCAATTGTTGCAGAGCTCGCGGATGAATCTTCAGTTTCTTGGCTAAATGCTTGAATTGTGTCAAGATCAAAAAAACTGTCGCTAGTGTTGAGCGCACCTAGTGGGTTGAGATAGCCCGTTGTTTGCACTAATTGCGCATCCTCAAATAGTTGTTCTTGACGGCGCAAACGCCATTTATTTGCAATCCTAGCGCCACTAAATAACAAAGCGCCACCTATAATATAACCTAACCAATCTAAGCTATTTTTTGCCGAATTCGCAACTTCTAATTGTTGCTGTTGTGTTTGATTTTCCGTTTTAAGCGTTTGGTTGGTTTGCGCTAAATTATTAATTTGTGCTTGGAGATGCGCCATACGGTTATTCATCACCGTGACTTCATCATTAATCTCAATATCGCCTGCCAGTGCATTTTGCAAAGGGATAGGTGCGTTTTCTGGCGTAAATTGTAGTTGCATATCCATGCGTAACTGTGGACTGTTGGATGGCAAGGCAGATGTTTCGCCACCAGAAATACTTAAGCGTGGTTTGTTATCTTTTAGCGCTTCATCTCTAGGCTCAGCTTTGGCAGCATCAGCAGACTTATTATCACTATAGCCTGCGGTTAATACAATGTCTTTTTTAGACACTTTGTTAGTTGTGGAATTTGCGGCTTTTTTACTGGGCTTAGCTACTTTTTGCACTGGCAGTGTTTTTGAGGCTACATTTGCTGCAAGTTCTGCTACTGTTTCATTAATAGCATTTACTTCTCTGGCCTTTTCAATATCAGTTGTCAGTGGCGGATCTAGTAGCAATACATAGTCGCGACGCATATTGGTGTCACACTCTGCGGCAATGCTTAGATTGATAATCGGTTCATTTAACGATTGGTTTGTTGTCACCGTCAAAATTGCGACATCATCGACAATTTTTGAGAGTTTAAAATTTGCGCTATTTAATTGGTTTTCGGTGCCGTTATCGTTTATTGCGCGAAAGCAATCGACGTGCTTGAGCTCACTGGCGCCATTCACTTTAATGCTGGCGCGTAAAGGCTGTCCCAAATACGAATTTACTTCTACATTACCTAGCCCAAGCGCTAAGACATTGGTTTGCGCGCTTATCGCCAATATGGCAATTGCAGTTTTAACGGCCTGTTTAAGTGTATAATTTTTATGCATGTTAATTACCTATCAATCAAGTATTAAGCTAGCTCATTGTTATTCTTGTAAATGACTGTAATGACGCTGCTATACACGCACTAGCAACCAGCGTGCCAACTTAATATTTTGACAGATTTATATGACAATATAAAAAACCTAAAATAGTCCGTGTTTTATAATTGACAAGCTTTACTGCAAAAGCATATAATCCGCCCTCTTGATTTTTTAAAGCTGTGCAATCCGCATAGTGCTTGGATTTTTGAATATGAATATATTTTCTGGCAAAACTTTTTCTGCTAAATCGCACGAAGTGCAACGCGATTGGTTTGTAATCGACGCGACCGATTTAGTGTTGGGTCGTTTGGCGAGTGCATGTGCGCATCGTTTGCGTGGCAAACATAAAACCATTTACACGCCGCACGCGGATACCGGTGATTACATTGTCATCATCAATGCAGACAAAATTAAAGTGACTGGTGCAAAAGCCGATGGTAAGTTATACCATAGCCACTCTGGTTACCCAGGCGGTATCAGCACAACCACATTCTCTAAAATGCAAGACAAGTTCCCAGGTCGCGCTTTAGAAAAAGCGGTTAAAGGCATGTTGCCAAAAGGTCCTTTGGGCTATGCAATGATTAAAAAAATGAAAGTTTATGCTGGCGACAAGCATGAACATGCTGCACAACAACCAAAAGCGTTGACTATCTAAGCTAAAGAAAATTAAGGTAAATTAAAAGATGATTGGTAAATACAATTATGGTACAGGCCGCCGCAAAAGCTCAGTAGCGCGCGTGTTTTTAAAAACAGGTAAAGGCAATATCATTGTGAATGATAAGCCGGTGGATGAGTATTTCTCACGCGTGACATCACGCATGATTTTACGTCAACCATTAGAGTTAACAGAAAACACCACTAGCTTTGACATTATGGTCAACGTGATTGGTGGCGGTGAGTCTGGTCAAGCCGGTGCGGTGCGTCATGGTATCACCCGTGCGTTGATTGATTATGATGCAGCGCTCAAAAGCGCTTTGTCACAAGCAGGTTTTGTTACGCGCGATGCACGTGAAGTAGAGCGTAAAAAAGTCGGCTTACGTAAAGCGCGTCGTCGTAAACAGTTCTCTAAACGCTAATTCACAGCGGTTTGGAATTGAAAAGGTCGCGTTAGCGGCCTTTTTTTATTTACGCACTAAGTTTGGTATCATTAAATATTATGGATATTAAAAAAATTAAAGTAGGCATTGTTGGTGGCACTGGCTACACGGGTGTTGAGTTGTTGCGCTTATTGGCATTGCACCCACAAGTGGAGCTGACAGCGATTACCTCGCGTGGCGATGCTGGCTTAGCCGTGGCCGACATGTTTCCTAGCTTGCGTGGGCTGGTTAATTTAGTGTTTACTGATCCCGCAACAGCTAATTTAACTGCATGTGATGTGGTGTTTTTTGCTACGCCGCATGGCGTAGCCATGACACAAACACCTGCACTATTGGCTGCTGGTGTTAAAGTTATCGATTTAGCTGCCGATTTCAGGTTGCAAGATGTAGCTGTGTTTGAGCAATGGTACAAAATGCCGCACAGTTGTACTGATATTCTAAAAGATGCTGTATACGGCATCCCAGAGCTGTATCGCGAACAGGTTAAACATGCCAAAGTGATTGGTAACCCAGGTTGCTACCCAACTACGGTATTGTTAGGCTTGGCACCACTGTTGGAGCAAGGCTTGCTAGATTTATCAGTGCCGATTATTGCGGATGCGAAATCTGGTGTGTCTGGCGCAGGTAGAAAAGCCGAAGTCGCCACCTTGTTTGCAGAAGCCAGCGACAATATGAAAGCGTATGGTGTGGCGGGGCATCGTCATCACCCAGAAATCCATGCACAGTTGACGCAGCTGGCAAAAACAAATTTAGAATTAATATTTGTGCCGCATTTAGTGCCGATGATACGCGGCATGCTGTCAACGATTTATGTGAAACTTTCTGCAAAAGCTAATAATGTTGATTTGCAGGTTCTGTTTGAAAAGCGCTATGCCAATGAACAATTTGTAGATGTGTTGCCAGCAGGAACTCTACCAGAAACGCGGTCTGTGCGTGGCGCTAATCAATTGCGGATTGCCCTACACAAGCAAGCGGATACTGGTTACTTAACCATCATCGTGGTACAAGATAACTTAGTAAAAGGCGCGGCTGGCCAAGCGGTACAAAACATGAATATTATGTTTGGTTTTGCCGAAAATGCGGGTCTGCAAGTGGTACCATTGCTACCATAATGGTGTTAAATAGCTTATGAAGCCTGTCCGCCGCAATGTTCGCCGTCATTTTGGGCTTACCGCCAAACAAGTGGCGGTGCGGACACGCTGGCCATGGTATTTTAAGTTTTTTCTAATATTCATGTTTATATCATCAGGGTTTTTACTCGCCTACTGGATATTCAGAGGTGGGGAAAACGCCGATATTCACGAAAGACTACAGCAACAAGCAATTGAAATCAAAGAATTAGAAGCCAAGTTAGTAGGGGCGCAACGTGAGTTGCAAGTAGAGCTGGCCACCAACAATAATCTTGCCAAAGAGCTTGCAAGCGTTCAAGATGACAGCATTAAAGTAAAAGAAGAACTGTTTTTTTATAAAAACATGTTGGGCAGAAGGTCAAAGTAGTACTGTTTATCGTATGAGGAAAAGTAATGTTTTTTAAAAAAGCCAATAAAATAGATAATCGTATTGACACCCTAGTGGGAGCCGATACGCGTATTGAGGGTGATTTAAGTTTTAGTGGTGGCTTACGTGTGGATGGCGCTATTCGCGGCGATGTGGCTGAGCAAAATGGTAACCCAAGTACGTTAATATTAAGTGAGCATGGTCGTATCGAAGGTGCGGTCACTGCTGCAAAAGTTGTGCTGAACGGCAAAGTGGTCGGTACAGTTAAATCCAGCCATTTTATTGAGTTACAAACCAAAGCGCGCATCACTGGCGATTTGCATTACAAGTCGCTAGAGATGCACACAGGCGCGGTAATAGAAGGTAAGCTAGTATATATGGGCGATAATATGCAAGAAGAGCCGCAATAGCTTGTTAATTTGAACATTAGCCCCATCTAATAGTCATAAGTTAAGGAAGTTTAAGGAGTAAACCATGAATACAGTAGCCGACGTGCAAGATATTGAAATGCCAACCCCGCTTATTTTTACCGATAACGCGGCAAAAAAAGTGAAAGAGCTGATTGAAGAAGAGGGTTCGCCTGATCTTAAATTGCGCGTGTTCGTGAGTGGCGGCGGTTGCTCAGGCTTTCAATACGGCTTTACGTTTGAAGAAGAGGTCAACGAAGACGATACGCAAGTAATGAAAGATACAGTAACACTATTAATCGATCCGATGAGTTTGCAATATTTAATGGGCGCAGAGATTGATTACCAAGATAACCTGCAAGGTTCACAATTTGTGATTCGTAACCCGCAAGCGCAAAGCACCTGTGGTTGCGGTAGCTCATTTTCGGTTTAAGTATTTTGAAATAAAAGTGTCGCGCTAAAAAGCCAAGCCTTTGCTTGGCTTTTTAGTTTTTGTAATTTACACGAGAGAAAATTGATGCTCTAAAAGCCGCATGGGTATTGCCTCTCAGGGCATCAAATTTAATCATCAGCCATTATGAAAAAACTTATTTTAATTTGCATCCTGCTTTTGCCTGCTTGCGGCGGTGATAAACCGAGATTCGCAGCTATACCAGCGGGCGCAACCGTACTTATTTTGGGCGATAGCCTAAGTTATGGAACGGGTGCAAATCTTGGCCAAAATACTGGCGAAGATTACCCAACGTTACTTGCCAAAACCACAGGTTGGAACATTATCAACGAAGGCGTGCCAGGTGACACCACAGCAGGTGGGCTAGCGCGCATACCAAGCTTGCTAGAACAGCATCAACCAAAGCTATTAGTCGTAGAGCTGGGTGGCAACGATTTTTTGCACCATGCACCGCAAACCGAAACCATCGCCAATTTAAAAGCCATTTTGGCACAAGCAAAAGCAAATAGTGTGGCTACCGTTTTGGTGGCAATTCCAGAAATTAACGCATTAAAAGCTGCGGTGGGCAGTCTGTCCGATCATCCTCTGTATGAAAAGCTAGCCAAAGAAACCAATACACCGCTGATTGCGGATGTATTTTCAGAAGTGCTTTCAGATAGAACTTTAAAATCCGACCAAATACATGCAAATGCAAAAGGTTATGCGGTGGTGAGTGAAAAATTTGGTGAGAAATTGAAAGAATT
>JAABQZ010000022.1 GCA_011391175.1 Methylophilaceae bacterium
TGGGCATACTGCTGGCAGCCTTTCATTTTTATGGAATGACAGACTTTTTAGTGGTGACGCTTTGCTCATTAACGGCTGTGGTAGAACTGATTTTCAAGGTGGCGATGCTACAACTTTGTACAACAGCATCCAAAATAAGATTTTTTCCCTACCAGATGAAACGCTGATATATCCCGGGCATGATTACAATGGACGTCGCGTGAGTTCCGTCGCGCAAGAGAAGTTATCTAACTCAAGATTAGCAGGAAAATCATTGCAGGAATTTGTTCAGATTATGAATAGCCTGAACTTACCTAAACCAAGCTTGATTGATATTGCAGTACCTGCCAATAGAATGTGCGGTGTACCTGAAGAAAGCTTAGTTCAGGGCTAAGACTTCATACTTTCCATTTACTTGCTCCAGACACCAAATTTGATAAGCCTTACAGCGATGTAAGGCTTTTTCATTGAGGAAGCTTATTTTTCATACTTTGTATACTCATAGATATATACGCTAAAGCCGAAATGCAGTTTTATTGACACATATCAAATTGCTTAAGCATCCAAACAAGTAACATTCAAGCATCAAAATAATAGTTATATATTACTTAACCGGAGATTTAAATGATGAAAGTGACATTATTAACGTTATCGCTAGCAGCTGCATTCACACCCGTTTTAGCTCATGCTGAGGCTGGTGATTGGGTGGTTCGTGCACGCGCAGTGAATGTTAGCCCAAATGAAGACAGCGAATTAGGTAAAACGGTGAATAGTAACGTTGCAAATGTAATGTCTCCCGGTGCTGAACTAGCAGTGAGTGATAAAGTGATTCCCGAACTAGACATTTCATACTACATTACTAAAAATATTGCAGCTGAATTAATTCTTGCGCTAGGCACACGCCACAATGTAAGCATACAAGGTGAAGCTGGGACTGTGGTGCCTAATCAAGATTTAGGCAGTGTAAACCTTCTGCCACCGACACTAACTTTACAGTGGCATTTCAACCCTGACCAAACGATTGATCCCTACGTGGGCGCTGGTATTAATTATACTAATTTTCTAGACCGCAACTTAAAAGTGAATAGTGGCGCATTGGCAGGCACTAAAATTAAAGTGGACTCAGATAGCTGGGGTTACGCTCTACAGGCAGGCGTGGACATTAATCTTAAAGACGGCTGGCTAATCAACTTAGATGCAAAGTATGTCAATATTGAAACCGATGTGAAATTGAATGTTGCTGGTTGGACAAAAATCGACTCACTTGATATCAATCCATGGGTACTTGGTATAGGTATTGGTAAAAAGTTCTAAACTGACCTCCTACGTAGCGGAAATAACTCATCTGCTCGTTTTGCCTCTGTCGTTATCGGCAGAGGCTTTTTTTGTGGTTCGCTTTAATTACACCATATTTAATTACACCAAATTTTTACTTGATGCATTAAATCCATCCAAATAGCCCAGCCTGCTACTACACTCAGTAGCAAGCCAGCAATTCGCATACTAATGCTTTCGTTAAGCCAACTAACGCCATTTTTAAGCTTAAGCCACAACCAAGGCCCTGCCATCAATGAAACACTGGTTCCAATCGCAAATGCTGCCATACTTAAAGCACCAGTTAGTGCATTCGCATTTAGCGACGCAACTAATAATGCCGAATACAAAAGACCGCAAGGCATTAAAGCCCACAGCATGCCCGTAGCTATTGTACCGCCTGGCAGGTGCGATAGTTTGCGAACATGTGTCCAAATTTGGCGACCAAAGTTGTCGGCCCATGTTGGTTGCCGAGCGTATAAAAGCAATATTAAACCCCAGCTAAACACCAGCACATGAAAAAAAGTCCATAAGGGGTGCAGGGCGAGAGTTTGATTGGAAAACCAGGCCAAACTTTTTACTGAGCCGGCTGCAATAGCGCCAAGACTGGCATAACCAATTAATCGGCCAGCCTGAAATTTCCACAAATCATTAGCACCACCCCGCCCCTTTTGTAAGCTGGCACAAGCAGCACCACACATCGCAATACAGTGTGGTCCGCCAGCCAAGCCCATAAATAATGTAGTTAGTATGAGTGGGGTTTGCATAATCCCACTATATTAGATGATTTTAGAGAAGCGAGCGCGATTTTGGTCAGTTTGCAGATATCGATCAAACACCATGGCTATTGCGCGTACAAAAAACCAGCCGGTGTCTGTCACTTGAATGCCATTTGCATCTATTTCTAATAAGCCTGCGTTTTCAAACTCTTTTAACGCGACTAACTCTGTAGCGAAGTAGGTCTTAAATTGAATCATATGTGCAAGCTCAATATCTTCATATTGCAATTCACCTTGGCACATAATCGCCATAATCACTGTACGGCGTAGTAAATCATCGCGCTGTAGTGCTAAGCCCCGCACCACTGGGAAACGGCCTTGATTCAAATAGTCATAGTAATCATCCAGCGTTTTAGAGTTTTGACTATAGGTAGCACCGATTCGACCGATTGCTGAAACACCTAATCCGATTAAATCACAGTCAGGTTGAGTGCTGTAGCCTTGAAAATTACGGTGCAACCTACCTTGCCGTTTAGCTATAGCAAGCGAATCACTCGGCAATGCAAAATGATCCATCCCAATAAACACATACCCAGCGTTAAGAAACGTACTTATCGCCTCAGACAACATGGCTATTTTAGCTTTTGCTGTTGGTAACTCATACGCACTAATGCGGCGTTGCGGTTTGAATCGTTCTGGCAAATGTGCATAAGCATAAAGTGCAATTCTGTCGGGCTTAAGCTCAACTACCTGTGCCAATGTGCGCGCAAAAGATTCTATTGTTTGCATAGGCAATCCATAAATTAAGTCGACATTCAACGATTCGAACTTTTGGCGGCGCGCAGCTTCAACTAAATTAAAAACCTGTTCTACTGGCTGAATACGATGTACCGCTTTTTGTACCTCTGGATCAAAATCCTGCACACCAAAACTCAAGCGATTAAAGCCTAGTGTAGCTAAATGCTCAAGTCGACTAGCATTCACTGTGCGCGGATCTATTTCAATAGAATACTCACCCACTGGAGATAACGAAAAGCTGTGTTGTATCTTTGTCATCAACCCTGTAAGCTCTTCATCAGTAAAAAAAGTAGGCGAACCACCACCTAAATGCAACTGAGAAATACTTGGTTTAGTTCCTAAATGTTTGATGTGCAAATCAATTTCTTTACTTAGGTAGCCTAAATATTCTGCACTGCGTTCATGGTGCTTAGTAATAATCTTGTTACATGCGCAAAAAAAGCAAAGCGACTCACAAAACGGAATATGTACGTAAATAGATAGCGGTAGTGTCAAGCCCCCTACCTGTCTTTGTTCTAGCGCTTGCTGATACTCAACTTCTGTAAACGCCTCTACAAAGCGATCTGCAGTAGGATATGAAGTGTATCGAGGACCGGCAATATCATATTTACGCAACAATTCTGTTGTCACAACTGGCTTTTGTGCACTTATATTGTCAATCATTGCGTTACTCCTATACAAGACCGAATTTTGCCAGTTATAAGTACAGATATCTTTGATGCAAATCAAACTATTGCATCGCAATACAATCAACACCGTGTGTCTATATTAAGCAATAAAACAAAATTGCCATCTACAAGCTATAGCAACTAGAATGCGAAAAGCGTATGCTTATCCCTTACTGTAGAATATAAAAATATGAATTTAGCTATCCACCCAGAAACCTTTAAAGTTGCTTGCTCAGGCTGTAATTTGCGTGAGCTATGTATGCCAATTGGTTTTAACCTAGATGACATGAAAAGACTGGATGAAGTCGTTGCTACGCGTCGCCGAGTTAAGCAAGGCGATTTACTGTTTAGTAGCGGAGAGCAATTTACTTCGCTTTATGCCATTCGTACTGGATTTTTTAAAACAAGCGTTTCTACTGATGATGGTCGTGAGCAAGTCACTGGCTTTCAGATGGCTGGAGAGGTGATTGGTTTGGATGGCATTGTAAGTGATCACCACAACTGTAACGCGGTCGCACTTGAAGACTCTGACGTATGTGTAATGCCTTTTGCCAATGTAGAAGAGTTGTCGCGCGAGTTTCCAGTGTTGCAACGTCACGTACATAAAATCATGAGCCGTGAAATTGTGCGCGAAAATAGCATCATGATGTTGCTAGGTAATATGCGTGCAGAAGAAAGGCTGGCTGCCTTTCTATTAAACTTAGTACAACGCCTGCATGCGCGCGGATTCTCGCAATCTGAATTGGTGCTTAGAATGACGCGTGAGGAAATTGGCAGTTATCTCGGCATGAAATTAGAAACCGTAAGTCGCACTTTTTCTAAGTTTAGCGAAGATGGCATTATTGACGTTAAGCAAAGGTATGTGCGTATTGTTCAACCAGACGCATTAAAGAAAATATTCAATCCAGATGTCTGTTAAAAGATTTAAGGTCTGCTAAGCAACTCAATGCTTAATTGATTTGACTCCAGTTGCAGCATGATTTCTAGCTTGCTGTGCAGGTGCAAGAGTTTCCTGCTGTGCGTCTAGCGTTTTATTAATCTCAATCCCTTTACGATAATAATCCTCAATAGCGGGGTCTGGCGTGCGAATAGCAAAATACAAAGTAATAAAAGACGCCACCACCACTACAAGTGGTCCTGAGACGACGAGCCAAGCATAACCAAAATGCCACCATGGCTTTATGTCTTTTTGTTCCATTCTGCTCTCCTGAATTCCCATTAAAAAGAAGTTGTCTTTATCTTGGAACTAGAAATATCGACTTTTCTGTCACCGTTTCTTTATCTTCCAGCGATTTAATCTTAAATAGAATTTTATGTGACCCAGGCTCAATCGAGCCCTCTGGAATTTCCAAATCCACAACAACCCACCGTGATTCGGCTGGTTTAACAGCAATTATTTTGTTAGCTTCTGCATGTTCTAATTCAATTTGCAAATTTTTAATACCACTCACACTCAATTGATAATGTTGCGTATTTTCTGTTGCGTTCATAATTTGCATACGATACACATTTTCTAACATGCCATTATTAGTAATCCGCTCCATCACTCCTCGGTCACGCACCACATTCACGCGAAAGGGAGTTCTTACCCATAGACTGACTAATAAGCCTATAACTAATAATGATAGGATAGCCGTATAAATTAAAACACGCGGTCGTAAAATACGTTGCAACATTTGCTGGCGTGACCAATTGTTGTTAACTGCATTCTGAGTTGAATATTTTACTAAGCCTCTTTCGTATCCCATTTTATCCATCACCGTGTCGCATACATCCGCACATGCACCACAGCCGATACACTCGTACTGCAAGCCTTTACGTATATCTATCCCTGTAGGACAAACCTGCACGCATAGACTGCAGTCGATGCACGAGCCCAATTCTTTAGTATCAACCTCGACATTACGTGATCGGCGTCCACGCGGCTCTCCACGTGCTTCATCGTATGTAACCACCAAAGTATCATCATCAAACATAGCACTTTGAAAACGTGCATAAGGACACATATACTTGCACACTTGCTCACGTAAAAAGCCAGCATTCCCGTAAGTTGCAAAACCATAAAAAAGCACCCAAAATGTATCCCATGGCCCCATACTAAAATGAGTCAAATCACTAAATAGCTCTCTAATTGGCGTGAAAAAACCGACAAATGTAAATCCAGTCCACAATGCAAATGCAATCCAAACCGAGTGCTTGCCAATTTTTTTAAGTAATTTTTTAGCGGATATTGATGACTCGTCTAGCTTCTGCCGAGTAGCACGGTCACCCTCTATTTTGCTCTCTATCCAAAGAAATATTTCCGTATAAACAGTTTGAGGGCAAGTATAGCCACACCATAAGCGGCCTGCGATGGCCGTAAATAAAAACAGTGAAAGCGCGGAAATAATGAGAATCGCTGTTAGGTAAATCAAATCTTGGGGATACAGCACCAATTTAAAAACATAAAAGCGTTTAGCATCTAAATCAAACAACAAGGCTTGGCGCTGACCCCACTCTACCCATGGCACGCCATAAAAAAACAGTTGGGTCAGCCATACCATAACCCAACGCCATTTTGTAAAATAGCCAAATATACTCCGCGGGTAAATCTTTTCTTGCGCCTCATACAGCGTAATTACAACTTCCTTTAAGGGAATGGCTTTTTCAGATACTTTAGAGGCAGGCGATTGATTCATGTTTAGTCTTAAAAAGGCTATTTACTAGCCTTGTTAGATAATCCCCAGACATAAGCGGCCAATACCTGCAGTTGCTCTGGGGTAAGTTTCGCTGTCTGGGCTGGCATCTGGTTAATTTTTCCTTCATTAATACGCTTAATAATAGACGCCTCGCCAGCACCATGTAGCCAAATATTGTCTGCCAAGTTAGGCGCGCCAATCGCCTGATTGCCCCCGCCTTCTGGCCCATGACACGCGGCGCAACTGGCAAACTTTTCCTTACCCAGTTTTGCACGTGCGGCATCATGTGCGCTACTTGACAGGCTAAGCACATAGTTGGCTACATTTTTCACATCATCTTCACTGCCCACCATTGCTGCCATTGGTGGCATCATGCCATTGCGTCCGTTAGTAATGGTTTCTAAAATTTTCTCTGGGCTACCGCCAAATATCCAATCATGGTCTGTCAGGTTAGGAAAGCCGCGACTACCACGCGCATCTGAACCATGGCACTGTGAGCAATTATTCATAAACAATCGTTCGCCAATGGCTTTAGCTTCAGCATTGCTGGCTAATACATCTACAGGCATGTTCACAAATTTTGCATACAGTGGCTTTAATTCCTCATTAGCTCGCTCAACCTCTTGTTGATATTGATTCACTTGTGTCCAGCCAAACTTACCTTTATAGCTGGCCAGCCCTGGATAAACCACTAAATATAGCAGCGAAAAAACAATCGTAATCACGAATAACCACATCCACCAAAGTGGTAGCGGGTTGTTCATTTCACGTAAATCTTCATCCCAAACATGACCGCTAGTATTGTCACCATCTTTACTGATTACTTTTATTTTGCTGGTAAGCCACAGCAGTAAAGCACAGCCAAAAATGCCAATTAAGGATGTAACGGCGATGAATATAGGCCAAAAACCATTATTAAAATCTGTCATTATATTTCCCTCTAATCTTCATTAAAGGGCAGGTTGGCTGCCTCTTTAAATTCTGTTGTATTGCGTTTACGCCAAGCCCAAACTACGATACCCACAAATAAAATAAAACTCACAGTGGTTACTAATACCCGAAGTAAATTGACATCCATTTTGTATCCCTTCAGTTATTTAAGGTGAATGCCCAAGACTTGCAAATATGCAATCATTGCATCCATCTCTGTTTTACCTTTTACTTCCTCAGTTGCGCCAGCAATCTGCTCATCGGTATAAGGCACACCCAGCCTGCGAAGCGCGCGCATATTAGCCCCGATGTCTGCATTCACTGGTGCGTCCTCCAGCCATGGATATGCTGGCATAATCGATTCAGGCACAAGGTCGCGCGGATTAATCAAATGTTCACGTTGCCAATCATCACTATACTTACCGCCAACACGATGCAAATCTGGGCCAGTACGTTTACTACCCCATTGAAACGGGTAATCGTACACAAACTCGCCAGCGACAGAGTAATGTCCATAGCGTAAGACTTCTGCACGCAAAGGTCTTATCATTTGCGAATGGCAGTTGTAGCAACCTTCACGCAGGTAAATATCACGACCCGCAAGCTGTAATGGCGTATATGGCTGCAAGCCTCTAATCGGCTCAGTGGTAGATTTTTGAAAATATAGAGGTACAATTTCTACAATCCCGCCGATTGCTACCACCAGCAAAATCAGCACAATCATTAGAAAGTTATTGGTCTCAATTTTTTCGTGACTAAAACCACTTTTCATGTTTTTATCGGATGGCTCATTGTTTGACATGCTGATTTCCTTAAGTGTGAGCTGCAACAGGTGGGATAGAAGCAAGCGCAGGCTTGCAATTAGTGGCTGTTTTAAGCACATTCCATAGCATGATAACCATACCGCTTAGATACAGCACCCCGCCTAGTAGCCGTATCATGTAATAAGGCTGTTTGGCTTTTACGCTTTCTACAAAGGTATAAGCGAGCGTGCCATCAGCATTAATCGCACGCCACATTAAACCCTCCATCACGCCGGCTATCCAAAGTGCGGCTATGTAAAGCACTATGCCGACAGTAGCCAACCAAAAATGCAATTCAATCGCTTGCATACTGTGCATTTGCTTTTTCCCAAACAGGCGTGGCACCAAGTAATACAGCGCACCCATAGACACCAAACCAACCCAACCTAATGCGCCAGAGTGTACGTGCCCAACAGTCCAATCGGTATAGTGCGATAGTGAGTTAACCGTTTTAATCGCCATCATCGGGCCTTCAAAAGTGCTCATGCCATAGAAAGACAACGATACAATCAAGAAACGCAGAATAGGATCTGTGCGCAATTTATGCCATGCGCCTGACATTGTCATCATACCGTTAATCATGCCACCCCAGCTTGGCGCCAGTAGAATAAGTGAGAACACCATACCTAAAGATTGTGTCCAGTCAGGTAGCGCGGTGTAATGCAAATGGTGTGGTCCCGCCCACATGTAAGTAAAAATCAAAGCCCAAAAGTGTACAATTGACAGGCTATAAGAGTACACAGGACGCTCTGCCTGCTTGGGTACAAAGTAGTACATAATTCCCAAGAAACCTGCTGTTAGAAAAAAACCAACAGCATTATGCCCGTACCACCACTGCACCATCGCATCTTGCACCCCAGCATATGCGGAATACGATTTCATGAATCCAACTGGCATCTCTGCACTATTAACGATATGCAATAACGCAACCGCTAATATAAATGCGCCAAAAAACCAGTTGGCTACATAAATATGCTTGACCTTACGCGTGCCGATAGTACCAAAAAAAACAATCGCATAAGATATCCAAACCAGTGCGATTAAAATATCAATTGGCCATTCTAATTCGGCATACTCCTTACCAGTGGTATAACCCAAAGGTAAGGAAATAGCGGCTGCGACAATGACAGCCTGCCAGCCCCAGAATGTAAAAGAGGCCAATTTACTGTAGAATAAGCTCACATGACAGGTACGTTGCACCACGTAATAAGAAGTGGCAAACAGCGTACAACCACCAAAAGCAAATATCACCGCATTGGTATGTAATGGCCGCAAGCGGCCAAAACTTGTCCAAGGTAGGCCGAAGTTAAGTTCTGGCCAGACAAGCTGCGCAGCGATAATGACGCCCACCAACATGCCCACCACCCCCCAGACCACCGCCATAATTGAAAACTGTCGCACCACGGTATCGTTATAAGTGGTTGCTTGTGTGTTTGAATATTGCATTTAATGCCCCTTTTTATATCTTCTGTTCGGATTATGCTTAAACTTATTGAAAATTGATTTGATTCAAATCAATCTTCATTGAAAATGCGCTCACCCTCTTCTTCTACATCTTCAAATTGCCCAGTATTGATTGCCCACCACAAACCGCCCAAAATTAATAGTACCAAAATGACAGACAATGGGATAAGCAAAAAGAGAATATCCATTACACACTCCCCAGAACTATTACGCTGCTACGTGACAAACGCGCAGCATTTAGTATCACTAGCAATGAGCTTAGCGCCATACCCAGTCCGGCCAACCACGCCGGGAGCAAACCGACTACGGCTAGCGGCACACAAACCGCATTATAAGCCGCCGCCCAAATTAAATTTTGCTTAACGATACGCATAGTGCGTTTGGCTTGTGTGATGAGATGTGGCACCATCGCTAACTGGCCGCCCATCACCACAAAGTCAGATTGTGCTTGCGCCAGCGGCACCGCTTGCCCCATGGCAATTGAAACATGTGCACTAGCAAGCACTGGCCCGTCATTCAAACCATCACCCACCATCGCTACACGATGCCCTTGCTCCTGTAAAGATTGCAGGCGTGCTAACTTCTCTTGTGGAGTACATAGCGCAGTATAGGTCTTAATTCCTAACTTTTCGGTGATATTGGTCACAGAAGCAGCCTGGTCGCCAGACAAAACCTCAACCTGTATACCAGCATCTCGGAGAGCACAAATTGCAGCAGCCGCATCTGGTTTAATCGCTTCCACAATCTCAAAACTGGCCAGCCAACCCTGCTCTGAAACCAGATGTACTTTTGAAATATCATCATTTAATAGTGCATTATCTAATGCACAAAACTGTTCAGATCCAAGCTTTAAATTGCCATAAATTGAATTCGCCATCAGACCCGACCCAGAAACTTCCTGCACATTCGCAATTTCTAGATTGACGTCAGATATAGGATATTTTTTAGAGGCTTCAACTAAAGCACGTGATACTGGATGCAATGAATATTGAGCAAGCGCTGCAGCAATCTGTAAGGCTTGCATTTCACTCAAGCTAACACCGGTGGCTATTGCACCTACCTTCATCTTATCCTCTGTCAGCGTGCCAGTCTTATCAAACACGACAGTATCGATGGTGGTCAGCGCTTCCAGCGCCTGCATTCTGCGTACCAGCACTCCACTGCGCGCCAGTGCACCAGATACTGTCAGCATTGCGGATGGTGTAGCCAGCGAAAGCGCGCATGGACAAGTCACAATCAACACCGCCACAGCAGCCATCAAAGCACGACTATGATCGACGTGCCATAAAATAATGGCTGAGCCGACTGCTGCAAATAACACTGCCAGCAAAAAAGGACGGGCAATACGGTCAGCTAGTAATGCCAATCGTGGTTTATCAACTGCCACGCGTTCCATGAGTGCAACGATTTGTGCATAGCGGGTAGATTGGCCAATCTTATCAACACGTACTTGCACAGAAGCATTCAGATTATAGCTACCAGCGATTACCTCTGCACTGACTACTTTGTTAACTGGCCGCGATTCGCCTGTTAACAAGGCTTCATCTGCGCTGGTGGTGCCAAGCATGATGGTGCCGTCTGCGGGGAATGCCTCTCCTGGCAACACCCGTACTAAATCACCAACATTTAAGTTACGTACGGCAATACGCTCAAAATTACCATCACTTCTTAAACGCTCTACACTACTTGGTAAGCGCCGCATGAGCGTATCCAAGGCGCCTGCGGTGCGGTCACGCATGCGTAACTCTATCCAACGGCCAGTTAAAAGAAAAAATACAAACATTGTCAGTGAATCAAAATAGACCTCACTCCCCCACCAACCAGTGGGTTCAAAAGTTGCGGCCGTACTTACTAAAAATGTAATTAATATGCCCAGTGTCACTGGCATATCCATGCTAATTTGATGCTGCTTTAAATCATTGAGTGCGTTGTTAAAAAATGGCCCACATGAGAACAAAAGCACTGGGATGGTCAATATCCAAGATGCCCAACGCATTAAATTCAGCGCTTCAGCAGTCATTTCGCCTGGACTGGCATAATAGCTAGGCATCGCATACATCATCACCTGCATCATGCAGAAACCAGCAACCAGCAACCGCCACAGCATTAATCGCTGATTCTTACGGCGATCATCCTGAATAAAAGCATCGGCCGCAGGCAAGGCTCGATAGCCAGCCCGACTTACTGCACGTATCCAATCCGAAGGTTTAGTAACATTAGCGGACCATGTCAAACGGGCTCGCCCACTGGTTGCATTTACATCAGCACTTAATACGCCATGCACCGATTTCAATGCCTTTTCGACACTTAAAGCGCATGCTGCGCAGTGCATGCCTTCAATGCCGAGGCGCGATTCCCATTCATGGGATTGATCACGTTGCTGACTAAAACTCAACCATTCATCAGGCTCGTCAAGCGCAACATATAAAGCCTCATCTGCCGTACCAGCAAAGCTTGCAATTGACCCGATAGAATTGATTGTTTTCATAGCACTCATTAACTGTAAGTAACGCAAGCCTCTACGTTACAGATTTACATAAAATTGGCATATTCGTGCAAACACGTACGACCTATCCTATAGTAAATCTGTTTAGCTTGCTTGCTATTGATGCAAATCAAGTGATAATGCTCTAGCTAGCGTGATTACACGCTTGTGTTGATATAACTATAAAAGAGTGTCCGTAGTAAAAACTATGCTTTCGGAAGCATCATGCGTTTTAATGTATTGTCTTTAACAACATAATGATGAAACAAGGCAGCAACTGTATGGATTCCAATCAAGAAATAACCCAGGCTACCTACAGTTTCATGTAATTCTTTAATAGACTTTGATAGCTCTTTATTTTCTGCTATCAGTGACGGTAACTCTAAGCCAAAAAATGGAATGGGCTTCCCAGCAGTACTTAAAATTAACCAGCCAGCTATCGGCATTCCTATCATCAATAGATACAACGTGAAATGCATGGCCTGCGCGATGCGATGCGTGATTAAGTTGGGAGCAGGCGTAATGGCTGGTGAGGTACTATTTAACCTAAAATAGAGGCGAAAACTCACACTCAGCAGAACGGTTAATCCAAACATAAAGTGCAAAGACTTAATAAATTCACGTGGTTCTGTGCCTTTGGGAAACAGTTCACGCAGTTCAATTGTGGCATATGTTATTACCATAAGCACCAACATTAACCAGTGCAAAATAATCAAAGGTTTACTATATCGTGCTGATTGGTTGAGATTTTCCATTTTTATAATCCTTACTCCAAATAGTTGAAATTAGCTGAAGCATAAACACAATGATAAAACTTGCAAACCAAGCTGACCATAGCGTGTGAAACAAAAAGTGAGCCCCTCGCATTTGCTGCACCCATCCCATAAACAGACCCACGCCCAAACCTGAAGAGAACACAAGACGAGCGACTTTTGGGTTGTCTGGTAGCCAAAATATGCACAATGATGCGAGCCAAAAACCAACTGTAGCATGCCCTGCAGGAAAACAATGAGATATTTTTATCCCCGCTGGTGCAAAATCTAGTAATCTTAAAAATGGTTCTGTTCCTCCGTATCGGTCCACATTCCATGGGCAATGCAACACCCAAAATTGCTGAATTCCACGCACAATAAACGGAACAAAAAAACTTGCAACTGCTACAAAACGCAATCTAATTCTAATAAATGGGGAAAGCCTCTGCCATCTAAAAATTATATCCAGCAAAACGAATAGATAGAGCAAATAGCCACTTTTGATAATTACATTTTTTACATAGCCGTGCATCAAGTCTTTTGCAAACCATGACTCTTCCCAAGGAAAAAACTTGAGTAAACTGTCGTAATAATAATCCTCTATCGCTAAATCAATACTTGTGAATTGTCCAAGCGCCAGAATGGCTAAACATGAAAGGAGTAATGCAAGCCAAGCCTTTTTAAGAATTGGCAAGTTCGATCTAGTCGCAACTTTGAGCACAGATCAATTTCCCAGAACTTGAACTAGAGCGCTAGTTTCCGTAGGATGTAATCGAAAGCTATGGTGGTTTGATATAGAGTCTGTTGTCCCTGATAAAACATTGAGCGAATTCCCATAAGGATCACCAACTACAATCGCATCCTCTAAAAATTTTAGACTGAAAACACTTTCATAATCTAAGTAGCCATCATAAGATAACCCAAGCAAATCAGACCATGTATAAATAAAATCTGCATTGTCATATTGACGATCTAACATCTTAGGGTCATCAAATTTCTTTGCGCCCTCCCAATTTGCTGAGTGCCAAAATATAAGTGGTACTGCATACATAGGATAAGTTGGCTTTCCTTCATTCCTCCCCTTAAAGTCATTGGGTTTGGAGTCATAGACATCCTCTCCATGATCAGAGAAATAAGCTAGCAAACTATGTTGATTAGTCTTTTTTAATCGGGAAATTAGCTCGTAAACAATATGGTCGTTGTAGCGCACAGCATTGTCATATTCATTGATAGTTTGCACTTTATCGTCGGATAAAGCATTTTGTAAGCCTACATCATCTTTAAAGTGGTTATAACTAGAAGGATAGCGATATGCATACTTCATATGCGTGCCAATTAAATGCACAATGATTAATTTCTTCTGGTCTGGCATCATTAGCTTATCTGAATAAGGTTCTAATACTTTTTCATCAAAACTATAAGAATTTTGGCTTCTAGCATTGTTTAAAAATATTTGTTCGTCCGCTTGCTTGGCAAACGTGGTCAGCATGGTGTTTCTGGCAGTAAGCGTTTGTTGATTACTTATCCAGTAAGTTTTATAACCGGCCTGCCTCATCATTGCAATCAAAGAAGGTTTTGTTTTATACCAGTCTGGGTGCTCTTGATCAGCAAAAGTTAACACCTGTTCCAGGCTCTCAATTGTATTGGGGCGAGAAGCAAACACATTTTTTAAAACGATTAACTCGTCCTTGATTGTACTGAGTTTAGGATTAGTATCACGCTGGTAGCCGTATAACCCCATGTGAACACGCGTAGTTGACTCACCTATTACAATCACTACAGTAGTTGGCAAGGATTTTTTTACCTCTTTCAAATTGCTTAGTGGTGGAATCTGATTAAAATTGAGTAGATTTTTTTCAACAACTTTTAATTCATCCTTGTAATTTAAGTAGCCGAGACCTAATTGCCAAGGCGGGCCAACACTGAGGTGCCTATCAATGCTTTTATAAGCAGCGCCTACATCGCGCGCACTGATGGCCTTGGCAATAGGCGAAGCAAAGACTAAAGATGCAATCACTAAAGCTATAGGATTGGAGATGTTTTTAGCTACAGAGAAAGGTTTAACTCTTGTCCATAGATATACTGGTATCAATGTAAAGCAAACAAACCCAATCACAATGGAAAAAGTTAAATAATTTTGGAAATACTCTGCAGATTCTGACCTATTAGACTCGAACACTATAAACATCAAACTTTGTGTAAGTTCTTGACCATAAATTAAAAAATAGCCAAATCCAGGCAATGCAAGTAACCAGATAAACACGCCGATAATCCCTGTTGTTTTTTTTGCGTGCTTGGGAAATAACAATACTGGAATTAACCATAAAATGGCAGTAACGGTCGTGTCCTTAAAGCCTTCTAGCGAAACTGCTCCAGTAATTGCTAACAGCAATTGCGTGGTGCTGGTGAGATACCAAAATAATAGATAGGTCCATAGAATAGAGGTTTTAGTGTTACTTTGCTTTAGTTGCGTCATAAAATTTTCTTAGAGTTATGCTTAAAATTTAAGCAGGTGGTATGGCTGATAGACGTAGCTAACGTTTATATTTCTGATTTAAGTTATAGCTTGTTTCTAGCGGCTTTCAAACCAGCCTCTATTTCTGCTCTGCGTCCTGCATCTGCATCTTCACGCCCTGCTCTGGCTGGGGCTAACAACGCCTTCTCATAGAACTCAATAGCTTGCTTGTACTCGCTACGTTCGCTCAAATAATCAGCATAGAAAAAATTAGGGTCTATCCCATCTGGATTAATTTGTAATGCTTTTTCAAGATAGGTTTTGGCCTTTTTCTTATCTCCAAAGCCAATCGGCCAACTAGGCACTTTGTAATAAAGCGATCCTAGGCTTGTATAAGCAGAACCTTGCAAAGCATTCGGATTAGCTTTTTCAGCAGCAAGCAACAAATCGCGTGCTTTTTCGGCTACTTTAAGCGCCCCTAAGCCGCCCTTTGCTTTAGCGTAACCAGCATTGGCAATGCCTTCCCATATCAATGCTTCTGGCGCGTTAGCGTGCTTTTCAGTTACTTGATGCGCTTGTTCAGTCAAATTTTTAAATGCGGTTTCTTGCGCATCTTTAGCTGTGCTGTAATTGGCTTTTGCCCACTCATGTTGCAAAGTAGTGATACTGGCATCTAATTTTTCATCTGCTATCAGTAAATTAGAAAACAAACTCAATAGCAATATTGAGAGAGATAGGCGATGGTTTTTCATAAGAATGACTCCTTTAAATTTATAGAAATTGGCGTGCGATTAAAGTGGTTTTTTTTAGACCATTACTGACCAGTGCTGGGCATACCCCATTCAGCCAAGCGAAGAACGCCTGCGGCTGCCCGATGAAAACTTCCTGCTGTTCTTTTTCAAGCGCTTGAATAATGCGCTTTGCAACAGTTTGTGGGTCGTCCATTTGACTGCCTGTTTTTTCCCACATCGCCACAGTTCTGGCATCATTCATAGCAGTTTTAATGCCACGTGGGGCAATATAGGTAACACCGACATTGCTGCCTAATAGCTCTCGACGTAAGGATTGTGAGAAGCCATGTATGGCATACTTGCTAGCACAATAAGTGGCAAAATGTGGGAACCCTAAAGAACCAAAAATCGAACCAACAAATACGATATGGCCCTGATTTTTTGCAATAAAGTCATCAATCATTGCATGTGTTAACTGAATGGGAGCGGTCACATTGGTATGTATCATTTGTGCGATACGTGCATCACTTTGTTGTTCAAACTTAGTAAAGTCCAGCACACCTGCGTTGTTAATCAAAATGTCGATACCGCCCATTTGTTGCTTGGCGGCTTCTGCTATATGGATATTGGCCTCGTCTTCGCTTAAATCGGCAGTAATGCTAATAACACTACTCCCCGTTTTTGCAAGCACGTTTTTGAGATAATTTAACCTAGCTTCATCTCGACCAACCAGCGCTAGTTGAGCACCTTTTTTCGCTAATTCAGTTGCCAGCGCCTGCCCCAAACCGCCAGTGGCTCCAGTAAGAAGAACGCGCTTGCCTTTTAAGTTCATATCAGGTCTTCCCAGAACTTTGCTCGCCTAAATCGCGGAAAATATCAGCATAAAGTTTGTAAAACACTTTCGCTGCATGAATGAGCTGCTGCTGATCTTGAACATCGTCAATCTTATTCACGATATCTTCATAAAATTTGGTGTGTTCAACATCTAGAGCGCCATGTGAAGAAAGATAGCTAAAGCAATTAGCTGGCAAATTTAAGCTTTTGGAAATTGCAATTGCAGCTTGACTGGCAACTGCAGTACTCGTGCCCTCCAGCACCAATACCATGCCAAAAAAACCGATTGGATTGACACGATTTATCATGTCGTAGGCATACGACACCATTAACTCGGTAGCTAGACTTGGTCTGCCACGACGCACTTGCTCTTTATCAAGTCCGCAAGCTTCTATGTCGTTCAATATCCATTCTTGGTGACCAATTTCTTCATCAATATATTCAGCAATTGCTCCGCGCAACCACTCGTAACGCTCATCTAAGCGACCGCCTGTTGACATGAGTAATGGAGTGGTGTGCTTAACATGGTGATAAGCCTGCGTAAGAAATGCTACATAAGTCTCTAGGCTGAGTTCTCCTGTCGCCCCATGCTTAATGAGCGGTAAACTCAGGAGCATACTTCGCTCTTTTTCTGTTGCTTGTAACAGTTGTTTGTAAAAAGTCATGCCACTTCCTTGTATAAATGGTTAATTTCGTGCTGATAGGCTTGATAGATTTCTGGCCGCTTAAGTCGGCCATTAAGCGTTAATTGTTGATTGGCACTAGTAAATGGTGAGACGACGATCCATTTGCTGATGCGGGCGTAATCTGGCAATTGCTGATTGATTTCAGCAAGGGATTGGCTAATTAATTGATCAGATGCATTTTTATTGCTGACAATAAGTGCGATATTCCAAGGCTTAGACTCTCCGAATACGCAGACTTGGGCGATGTATGGCGAATTGAGTAGCGCACACTCGACCCACTCCGGTGATATGTTGCGTCCGAAAGAGGTGATGAAAATATTTTTTTTACGCCCTTTAATGTGCAAAAAACCTTGTGAATCAATCGCACCAATATCACCAGTAGCCAGCCATTTTTGCTTAGCTTTGGCAGACATATCTCCTGTATAACCTAGAAAATGGGCTCCTTTTACTAAAATTTCGCCATCTTCTGCCAGTTTAATTTCTAGATGCTGCAAAGGTTGTCCAACGCTACCAATTTCGTTCTTGACCATTGTGTTTAATGCTACGACCGAAGCGCATTCAGACAGGCCATAACCTTGATACACAGGCAAAGCCAATTGTCTTGCACGTTCTAGCATGTTGGTTGCAACCGCTGCGCCACCTACCGCCAAAAAGCGCAAATGTGGCAAAGATGCAGCGCCCGATTCCATCGCCGACACTAACGCGCTGAGTAGTTCAGGAATAAAGATTGCAGTGTTTGCCTGCGTAGTTAAAAGTGCGTAATGCAATTTATGAACGTCTAGCTGGCTACCGTTTAATCCAACCTGATCACTTGGCAACAGGTGAATGGTGGCCCCAACAATCAACGCGGCATAAACTCCCGCTACATTTTCTAATAATGTAGAAAGCGGTAATACACATAAATGCTTCGCTTTGCTAGTGATCTGAGTAGCCTTCACAACTGACGCAGCTACACTCAACATGCTTTCTGCGCTCAGGCAAACGCCTTTAGGACTGCCCGTTGTGCCAGAGGTATACGTGATTTTAACCGTGCCTTTTGGCAAAGATTTTGTAGCCAGTTGTAGGTCAAATTGCATGAGTCGCTTGCCTGCAACAATCAGGGTACTTTTTCTGATAATTAAATCAGCAAATATCTGATTAAACCGTTCAGGCTGATCAGTAATGAGCGTGCCCACACCAGCATCTATAACAGCATGCAAAATTTGCGCGTCCGTAAAGAAAAATGGAATTGGCACTGACGGGATTTCACAGCCCAGCGCAGCTATGTCCAATATCACCCACGCAGGATGATTAGAAATAGCGACAGCTATTGGTAGGCGATGGCTTTGTAATGTCCAATTCTGTCTAAGCTTGGCAATGGCTTGCTGGAGTTGTGCATAAGTCAACCCAACTGTATCCCCTTGCAAGGCAACTGAGTCTGGTGTCAGTAATGCATGCTCGGCAAGTGTTTGCTCGAAATTGGCATACTGCATTTATCAGTTCGCCATATTACGTATAGCAACTACCTGTGGCTGTTGGTCATAGTAACTGCCCCAGTCTGCAAGTTCATCGGTAGGTAAGCGATTAGGATTAACTGCATGCAGCGGAAATACATCGACACCACCTTTTATCAATCCGTTTTGTAGGGTGTGATGGGCCGTTGCAACGCACCATTGCACACCAGCTTTAATACTGTGCTGAATAACATGTGCAATTAGAATGCCTGAATTACGTGGATTAATGACCGCTAAGTTTCCGATTTCAGTCACATCTGTACGTAAAATAGTTTGATTAAGCCTGTTTGAAATGACTTTCTCAATGGGGTCGTCTAGGTACTGCTCTAAAAATAACGGCGTATTTTTAGCCCATCGCATGCCAAACGCTGCCATTAAGTGATGATTTTCATCGCGCAGGGCAATTAATCTAGGCATAAAGTTTTTGATATTCGCCCCATAAGCACGATAGAACACATCAGCTATAAACGCTTCTACTTCTGCTCGGTCTGAATGTGTTGTATTAACTTCAAAAGCACTTATTTCCTGCATGGTATATCTCTTAGGTTTTGCAAAAGCACGCAGGTCATAAGCTTTTTCAGCATAAAAAGCTTGCGTATCAGCATAGTTTTCTTGGTTAAACATATCAGTTTCCGTGTGATGATGTGATATGTAATGCAAGCGATATGCCAGCTTTATAATTTTTTTAAAATCAATAGGTTAGTTATTTCTTCTTAATAGATAATGCAAAATTTGCAGATATATAAAATAAAAATCATGCAAAATTTGCATGCTTTTTAAGGGCATAGATTTGCAGGGATTAGTGTGAGCAGTCTAGCAGTGGTTGTTGCGTACTGATGTTGTCACCGTCAATCCACAGCAGTACTTTGACTCTTTCGTCAGCAGCGCAAGCATTCACGTAGCCAATTGCACTTTTGGTGTCGGTCACAAATCGTATGACCGACTCTTCTGAGTTCACTGAATGTGGCGGCTGTATACCGTTAAAATATAAGCCGTTCCAGTAATCAATCTGTTGTTTTGGCAAATTGCCTAACACCGCCTGCGAGAATTGATTTCTTAGGCTGTGCTCAGATTGTAAGTTGACTGGGATGATGCGCTTGCCATTTGGCCAAAACAATTGTTTGCGCAAATAAATAAGTTTTAATGAGCTCGGCGTGAGCTTGAGTTTTTCGGCTTGTTCCTGCGTTGGCACGATGACCGCAATGACAGGTAATCGCTCTTCAGCCCACACCAAGCCAGCAAATAGCACCGCAATGATTAGAATGAAAATACGCATCTATCAGCTAAAAGAAAAATGCATAGGAAGCAATGAAACCACGAGGCGCCTCTGGCTGATTGCCACTTCCTCCCGCGAACTCCAGCTTGAGTAGATGTGTAGGTTTTACACGCCAAGTCGCACCAGTAAGCCAACGCTCCGAACTACCCTCATCAGGACGTTGCAATGTTTCTAATCTAGTGAGCCAGAACCAATCTTTTAAGCCGAGTCCATTGAGTGGAACCGCTGTCTGCAAGTAGGCGCCACTGCCACCATCACCACCATTAGAAGTAAAACGGGCAAAACCCTCACCACTCAACTCTGTATCTCCTATGTGGGTGACAAAATCCAACCCCAACATACGATAATTTTTATCTTGGCCGGATAAGGCACCTATATTTTTTTCTCGAAAGGAAAGCGCTGAGATGCCAATGTTCCACTGTTTACTGAGCGCAATACGCCCGCCAAACACACGCTCAAATGGCAAGTCGTACTCGTCCTCTTCTTGGTCTTCAACCACTTCGCCAAATAACATGTAGTCCAGCGCATAATCACTCACGGGAAGGCTGCCATGCAGCATCAAACCATTGGTGGCGGTCGGGAATAAGCGATAGGTTGCTAAAGGACGCGTGCTTGTCCATACCAACGGACTTGCGTGTAATAAATTCCAGCGGCTATTAGGCGTTAAAAAACGACCAACTCGTAAGTTGGCTTTTTCAGAAAAATTGTAGTCAAGATATAGGCGCTCTAAGTCTAGGCGAGATTCTTTTGTGTGAAATTTTCGTTCATCACTCCAACTCAACGGGTCTTCAAGTTCAAGTTCACCAAAAAAACTCCAACGACTATCACCATTCCAAGTGAGTAACAGACTGACTTCATTAATTGCCGCCTCCGCATCATCATCTCGATGCAACGTGACTCCACCGCTAGAGTACCCACCCAAGTTAAATCCATCCCAGAATTTTGAGGACTCCTCTGCAAGCACTTGCTTGCACAGTACAAACATGCAGACTAAACTGCACAGGATGTGTAATACTGATTTTTTTATATGCATATCTTCCATTCCAACAGCCTAAATGAAGAAGGTTTGGTACTCACGTTGGCTATTTTCTCACTTAACGTACTAAATGCCTAAGCAACTGACAATCAAACAACTTTTATTGTTGGCCTTTTTATTAGCGGGCCTATTGCCCGCTATGTTAGTTAGCTTTTTAAGCTTTTATCAAGCCAGAGAGGCACTTAAAAAGGAAATCACACATGACATGTTAACGCTTAGTCAGGCAGTAGCAAACGACATTGCGCGCATGATGTACGAACGCGTACAAAATGTCCACTCATGGAGTCGGCTCAGCATTATGCAAGAAGCAAAGATTGGCGACGTTGATAAACGATTGTCCGTGTTTCTAAAAGAGCTGAATACAAGCTACGGCAACATCTATCGCAACATTTATGTGATTGATGCACAAAGTAATGTTGTCGCATCGAGCAACTCAGCACAAATCGGCAAAACAATAAGTGAGCTCCCCAACTGGTTCAACATTGCACAATCAAGCAGCAAGGTCAGCGTGAGTCAATTATCTGGGCAGACTTTGCCGCTCTCAGCAACTATATTAGATGCAAATGGCGATATTGAACCCTTCATTCTTATTGCCGAGTTCAATTGGCAAAATATTGAAAATATTCTTAACAGTAGCGCAAAACAACAAACCTCAGCGATGCTGTTTAACGAGCAAGATTTGCCTATCGCGAAAACGTCTAATTGGGAAGGTATAGAAAGTGGCCATAGTCTTCGGGTATCAAGCCATGCATTGTTTGACCCTTTGGCATTAAACTGGAAAGTAGGTATTGAAAAGCTACATTCGGTTGCCGTTGCACCTGCTGATAGGTTGGGTTGGGTATTTTTAGCCTTGCTCATTACGTCAATACTATTTTCTGCCATATTGGTGATTCCAATTGCCAGATCTCTCACTTTACCGCTTTCACAGCTTACCAATTTTGTATTGGGCTTTGCTAAACAAAAAACGCTGCAACTGCCCAATTCTGGGCCAACAGAAGTGCGAACACTCAGTAATGCTTTTGCTAGTATGACTAAAGATTTGGCAAAATATGAAGCAGACTTAACTCGTGCCGCAAAGCTAGCTGTTGCGGGCGAAATGGCTGCTGCAATGAGCCATGAAATACGCACGCCACTTGGTATTTTGCGTTCTTCAGCAGAGCTTTTGCAGCGCGAGAAACATCTGTCCAGTGATGCCACTGAGGTGCTCGGTTTTATTATTAGCGAAACGGAACGGCTGAACAAGTTGGTGAGTACTTTGATTGACGCTGCACGACCGCGCCAACCCAATTATGCTGAGCACGATTTAAATCAAATGATTAATCACTGCGTTGCCTTGTTATCAGCACAAGCGCAGGCTAAAAACATCCACATACATTACTCAGCACATCACCCAGTCATTGCGGAGCTAGACGCAGACCAAATCACCCAAGTATTGATGAACTTGCTCATGAACGCAATACAAATTCTGCCTCGAGAGACCGCACAGCGCGGCAATATTGAAATATTACTAAAAGAGTCTCCCCAAGAGGTTACTTTGCAAATTGCGGATGATGGACCAGGTATTTCAAGCGAGAATCAAGCAAGTATTTTTGAGCCATTTTTTACACAACGCGTCAATGGGATAGGCCTAGGACTGACAATCGTGAAACAAATCGTACAAACCCATCATGGTGAAATTCACTATGAAAACAGCGCAATGCAAGGCGCACAGTTTACAATTACAATACCTAAAAAGCGGACATAGGCATTGGAAAACTTAAAGCGTATTTTGGCAGTAGATGATGAACCCAGCATGCGACGGTTACTTGAAATTAGCCTTCGCCAAGCAGGTTATCAAGCTGTAGTGGCGGCTAATGGTAAAGAGGCGCTCAGTTTCATTAAATCAGAGCATATTGACTTAGTACTCAGTGATTTACATATGCCCAGTATGAATGGATTAGAGTTATTAAAAGCTATTCGGGCAGAATCTGATTTTTTGCCGTTTATTATGGTGACGGCGCAGGGTGAGATTAAAACTGCTGTGGAAGCCATGAAACTTGGCGCAGAAGACTATATATTGAGACCGTTCGATCTTGAAACACTTGAAGTCGCTATTGCAAAAGCACTGAATAGTCAGCGCATGGCAGTTGAAAATGCTTACCTGAAAGCAGAAAGGCAAACTGCCGAGTTGCTGATAGGTGATAGTCCAGCTATGCAGCAACTCAAGCAACAAATCGCCCAAGTGGCACCGAGCAAAGCGACCGTGTTGATTACGGGTGAAACAGGCACTGGAAAAGAGTTAATCGCGCAATCTATCCATCAGCAATCCGCTGGAAGAAATAATCTATTCGTTGCAGTGAACTGTGCTGCTATACCAGCAGAGATGCTTGAATCGGAGCTATTTGGGCATGAAAAAGGCGCCTTTACTGGTGCCGTTAAAGAGCGTATTGGTAAATTTGAGTTAGCAGATGGCGGCACCTTATTTTTGGATGAAATTACCGAAATGCCGATTCAATTGCAGGCAAAATTGTTACGCGCACTGCAGGAAGGTGTGATCGAAAAACTTGGTGGTAATCGACAAATTCGACTTAATTTGAGAGTGATTGCTGCGAGTAACCGTAACCCTCTAGAGGCAGTCAAGCAAGGACAGTTAAGAGAAGATTTGTATTATCGACTTAATGTGTTTTCACTACACTCACCTGCATTAAAAGAAAGATCGGTAGATATTGTAGTGTTAGCGCAACACTTTGCTAAACTGCATCAGCTCAATATAGACGGTGTCGCCATAGACGCGCTTACTCAATACTCTTGGCCAGGTAATGTGCGTGAGCTACAAAACGTGTTGGCACGTGCAGCAATCATTTGTCAGAATAAAACCATTTGCCTCAATGATTTGCCTACGGACATAGCGC
This sequence comes from Methylophilaceae bacterium, assembly GCA_011391175.1. GTDB lineage: Bacteria > Pseudomonadota > Gammaproteobacteria > Burkholderiales > Methylophilaceae > Methylotenera_A. The sequence goes on from JAABQZ010000022.1 coordinate 23,993, forward strand.
ATAATGCCAATAGGTTTGAGTCCGACAATAGTGGATTAACAGACGCGGGTTTTTCAATTCCTAGTGCTATCGCTAAGACTGAAAGAATTTTAATTCTAAATGCACTAGCTGAAACCAAAGGCAATAAAGCTAAGGCTGCTAAATTATTAGAAATTAGCGAACGATCTCTATGGAATAAACTGCGCCTTTATGCATTGTAAAAAGGCTTCTGGCCAGTATTCAAATGTGTATTTGTAGCCTTCATTACTAACTATCTGCTAATTTTAAAGCATCATTACATTATCATTGT
>JAABQZ010000023.1 GCA_011391175.1 Methylophilaceae bacterium
AATATATAGAACCACTCATGCTAGGCGAGCTCTGGGCTTTCCCCATTATGTTGCAATTAGCACTGTTAGATAACCTGCGACGCGTATCTGTTTGCATTGCTAATCGTCGTGAAGAGCAAGAAACTGCGGTTATTTGGGCAGACCGTATGCTAGCAGCTGCTGAAAGCGAGCCTAAACAATTAATTCAATTGTTGGCTAAGTTTGCCAATGCCGATATACCTCTAACCGCGCCATTTGTAGAAGAGTTTTATACTAAATTGCAAGACCATGGCAGTGCGATGGGATTTGTGCAAACGTGGGTGGAGCAGCAATTATCGTTGCAAAATACAACCGCTACAAAATTGCTAGAGTTAGCTAGCCGGACAGCAGCAACCAATCAAATTTCCATTGCCAACAGCGTTGGAAGTCTGCGCTTTATAGCAGCAGTGGATTGGCGAGATTTTGTAGAGGAACATAGTGCGGTTGAAAATATCTTAAAGCACGATCCAGTAGCTGAGTATTCCAAGCAAGATTTTGCAACGCGTGACCAGTATCGGCATGCCATTGAAGATGTAGCGTGTGCCTCTGAAAAAAAACAGCTTGAGCCATTAAATAACCATTGTGCACAATTTGAAATAAAAGTAGCGCAGGGCGCTTTAGATCTGGCTATTTTGTCTAGTACTGCGTTAGGCATACTCAATCGTCAAGCCCATGTTGGGTATTATCTAATTGACGAAGGATTACATACGTTAAAAAAAACCTTAAATTGTCATGGCTCATTTCTCTCCTACATAAAACGAATTTGTAAACACTATCGTTTATTGTTATACATAGGTGCGGTTTTATTGATTGCTGTCTTATTTGCTGTGGCGGTTTTTTTAGGTTTAAATCAGCTGAATGTAGATATCCGGCTTGCTTGGCTGTTTGGCTTTCTGACCTTTTTTGCAAGCGTCGGCTTAGCTAATACCTTAGTAAATGAAATCATTACCCAAACTTTTAAGCCACATCGTTTACCTAGGTTAGATTTCTCAAACGGAATCCCAGAGGCACATCGTACCATCGTGGTTGTGCCAACCTTGGTTGGTAGCATTGAAGAAATTGATCGACTTTTAGAAGCTTTAGAAATTCGATACTTAGGTAATCAAGATCCTAATTTGTATTTTGGTTTGTTAACTGATTTTCGTGATGCTGATCTGAAAATCATGGCTGAGGATGCCGATTTAATTGCTTATGCCCGCTTGGGAATTGAGAAATTAAATGTCACTTACCAACCTGAAAGACACAGCATTTTTTATTTATTTCACCGCCAACGTGAGTGGAATAGTGTCGATAAAATTTGGATGGGCTACGAGCGTAAACGCGGCAAGCTAGAACAGTTTAATACCCTATTAAGAGATGGCGATATGGATAGCGTCAATCGTGCCGCTTTCAGCGATATTGTTGGTGATCAGACGATATTAAAAACTTTTAAATATGTGATTACACTTGATACCGATACACAATTGCCGCGTGATTCTGCACATCAGCTCATTGGCAATATGGCGCATTGCCTTAATCGACCAATTTTTGATGATAAAGCAGGCCGAGTTACCCAAGGCTACGGTATTTTACAGCCGCGCACATCGATTGGCTTGGTTAGTGCATCACAAACGCTATTTACAAAGTTATACGCAGGCGAGTCAGGCTTAGACCCGTATACAAGAGAGGTGTCGGATGTTTATCAAGACGTGTTTGCAGAAGGCTCATTTGTTGGTAAGGGCATTTATGACGTTGACGCTTTTAGACTTGCAGTAGACGGCCGTTTTCCAAACAATTTAATACTAAGCCATGATTTATTAGAGAGCGGCTATGCAAGAAGTGCGCTTGTATCCGACGTGGATTTAATCGAGGAACATCCCTCAACTTATGTGATGGATATTAATCGTCGTCATCGTTGGATACGTGGCGATTGGCAGCTATTAAGTTGGCTACTTCCAAATGTGCCATCTATAGCCAATAAGCTACCAAATCATTTAAGCGCGTTATTAAAATGGAAAATACTAGATAACCTGCGCCGTAGCTTGGTGCCCATCAACTTAACTTTACTGCTACTTGCCAGTTGGGTGTATGCAATCTCTACAGGTGAGGCAAGAGTCGCCTGGTTAGTATTGTCTGTGGTATTGATGGTTTTATATTTGCCAACTCTTTTATCTGCCACTACGAATTTATTTAAAAAATCCAAAGAAAGCAGTTGGTTTACGCATTTAAAATTTACTGGTAACTCAGCTGGTAAGGCCTTTTTAATAGATACATTCAAGCTAAGTTTTTTACCTTATCAGGTACTGATTAATCTTGATGCCATTATCAACTCAGCATTGAAAATGCCTTTTACCAAACGGGGTTTATTGCAATGGCATTTGCCTGTCTATGCAAGACGAAACGCACGCACAAGCCTGCTAGATTTTTATGCTGAGATGTGGGGTGCACCCGCAATAGCGTTGATATTTTTTAGTTTTTTAACTTTTAATCAATGGTTAAATAGTTACTTTTTGATGGCATGGATTATTTGCGGACCAATATGCCTGTTATGGTTGGCTTCTCCTGCAATAGCGTGGTTTATCAGCAAACCAATCTCCTTAAGACAGGCAGATTTAACCCCCAGCCAAACCCTATTTTTGCACGAAAATGCAAAACTCACTTGGCAATACTTCGCTCAGTTTGTAACCGCTGAAGATAACTGGTTGCCCCCAGATAACGTGCAGGTCTATCCCAGTGAAAGTATTGCATCACGCACATCGCCCACCAATATAGGCCTGGGTTTATTGGCTAATTTAGCCGCTTACGATTTTGGCTATATCAAGTCAGAGGAGTTGCTGACCTTAACCGAGAACACCATTTCTAGCATGGAAAAACTAGACCGTTACCATGGCCATTTCTATAACTGGTATGACACGCGCACTTTGCAAGTATTAAATCCGCAATATATATCTTCAGTCGATAGTGGTAATTTGTTAGGAAGCTTAATTACCTTGCAGGCTGGGCTTGCGGAAATTAAGACACCTATGATTGCACAAAAGGTAGAAATGTTGATTTGGCGCATAGGCAAACTGGCTGAAATGGATTTTGGATTTTTATATAACGATAAAACGAATTTGCTCAGTATTGGTTTTGACGCAGGCGAGCGGCGGCGTGATCCATCTTGCTATGATTTGCTGGCATCTGAGGCACGTTTAGCAAGTTTTATCCTTATTGCGAATGGGCAATTGCCACAAAAGCATTGGTTTTCATTGGGGCGTTTATTAACAAATAGTGGTGGCGAAGCAAGTTTAATCTCATGGTCTGGCTCAATGTTTGAGTATTTAATGCCGCAGTTACTGATGCCTAACTTTGAAGACACCCTGTTAGATCAAACCTGTAAAGCGGTAGTAAAACAGCAAATCAAATATGCGCAACAGCACAATGTACCTTGGGGTATTTCAGAATCTTGCTACAACGTTACTGATATGACACAGGTCTATCAGTATCGTGCTTTTGGCGTGCCGGGATTAGGCTTTAAGCGAGGCTTGGCCGATGATTTAGTCATTGCGCCTTACGCGAGTGCGTTAGCGTTAATGGTGATGCCAAAAGAGGCTTGCAGTAACCTGCAAACGTTGGCTGATAGCGGGTTTGTTGGGCAATATGGATTTTATGAAGCGATTGATTACACGCTAAACCGCCTTCCACGTGGTAAAAAATACATAGTAGTGCAAACATTCATGGCGCATCATCAAGGCATGAGTCTGCTATCTTTTGCAGATGTACTACTCAACAAGCCCATGCAGCGTCGATTTATGGCTGCACCTTATATCAAGGCCACAGAATTACTGCTGCAAGAACGTGTTCCAAAGCTGGCTAGCACGTTACAGCCTAATGTTGCCGAATCAAACCCTAACAAATCAATTGAAGAAGCCACGGGGCTGATGCGCGTGTTTACCAGCCACAATACGCCAATACCAGAGGTGCACTTGTTATCTAATGGCCGTTATCATGTCATGGTCACCAATGCTGGAGGAGGCTACAGTCGCTGGCATGATTTGAGTGTTACGCGTTGGCGCGAAGATGCAACGCAAGATAATTGGGGGAGTTTCATCTATTTACGAGATGCAGAATCGCAACGCCTTTGGTCAGCGGCCCACCAACCAACTTTGATTCAAGCAGACCATTATGAAGCGGTTTTCACGCAGGCACGGGCAGAATATCGGCGTCGTGATCAGTCAATTGAAACGCATACTGAAATAAGCGTATCGCCAGAAGATGACGTGGAAATTAGACGCGTAACACTCACTAACTTTTCAAATCGAGCACGTTCTATTGAAATCACCACTTATGCAGAAGTGGTCTTGGCACCACAAAACGCCGATTTAGCGCACCGTGCTTTTAGTAACTTATTTGTGCAAACCGAAATTTTACACGATCGCCAAGCCATCATATCCACTAGACGCCCGCGAACTAAAGATGAGCGCGTGCCTTGGATGTTTCACTTGATAGCAGCGCCTGGCGTTGAGAGTGACGAAATAAGCTATGAAACAGATCGCTCAAAATTCATCGGTCGTGGCCGCACGTCAGCCAATCCTATTATGTTGGATGCGCATGATGCTGGTTTGAAATCAGAAGAAGGCCTGTTGGAGCAAGTTTCCACACAAATATCAGGCCAGTTATTTGGTAAGCAAAGCTCTAAAAATATCACACACAATAGCCAGCTGTTATCGAATACAGATGGCTCGGTACTTGATCCTGTTGCAGCGATTAGGCGGAAGATTAGACTAGCCACAGACCATTCAGCGACATTGCAGATTATTACTGGAATTGCTAGTTCTCGTGAGGCAGCAATCGCACTCATCGATAAATATGGCGACAAGCATTTTGTAGAGCGCGCATTTGAAATGGCGTGGTTTCAAAGCCAAGAAGTGTTGCGCATGTTAAACGCGACAGAATCAGACGCACAGGTATTCGGCCGCTTAGCCAGTTCAGTGCTTTATTGCAATGCCTCGCGCCGCGCTGCGCCAAATATCATTGCTCGCAACAATCAAGGGCAGTCTGGTTTGTGGCGATTTGGTATTTCAGGAGATTTGCCTATTGTGCTTATTCGGATTGCGGATATCGGTCGAATTGATTTAATCAAACAACTACTGCAAGCCCATACCTATTGGCACATGAACGGATTAATAGTTGATTTGGTGATTATAAATGAGGATTTTTCAGGTTACCGTGCAGCCTTACATGATGCAATTATTGGATTAATCAATGCTGGGCCAGAGGCGCAAACCATTGACAAGCCCGGTGGTGTGTTTATTAGGCGAGCCGAAGAGTTGTCAGAAGAGGCGCGTGTGTTGTTTCAAACCGTTGCAAGGATTGTGTTTACTGATAATGCAGAAACATTAATGGAGCAAGTTGATCGTCGCGTGGCAATTGATAGGGTGCCTGAGTCTAGTGCTAATAGGTTAGAGCCTATGCTAGAAATAGAAAAATATCCGCAAGCGAAATTGCCAGAGAGAAACCTGATATTTAATAACGGCTTAGGCGGATTTACCTCAGACGGTCGTGAATATGTCATTACGCTAAGAAGTGGTCAGAGCACACCAGCACCTTGGTCCAACGTAATCGCTAGTCCGCATATTGGCACGGTCGTATCAGAAGCTGGTGGCACCTATACATGGGTAGAAAACGCGCATGAGTTTAGGCTGAGTACTTGGCACAACGATCCGATTTCTGATGTTAGTGGAGAAGCACATTATATTCGGGATGACGAAACAGGGGCATTTTGGTCACCTACACCCTTGCCTAAGTGTATGGGAGCGCAAGATAATAGTGATTATGTGTGCCATCATGGCTTTGGCTATAGCACATTTGAACATGAAGAATTTGGAATTAGCACAGAATTAATAACCTATGTGGCCATGGATGCGCCTGTAAAATTTGTGGTGATTAAATTAAAGAATTCTTCTGATCGCACACGGCAACTGTCTGTAATGGGCTATGTAGAGTTGGTAATGGGTGAGTGGCGACATGCTAATCTCATGCAGATAGTGACAGAGCATGATGCACACACAGGTACATTAGTAGCTAAAAATGCTTACGGTCGAGAGTGTGCAAATCGCATTGTTTTTTCACATATCAGTGAAAAAGACAATACATTTACAGGAAGCCGCACTGAGTTTATAGGTAGAAATAGCTCGCTGGCTAGCCCAGCCGCCATGCGGCGTAAGCGCTTATCTGGCAAAGTGGGGGCGGGGTTAGACCCATGCGCAGCATTGCAAGCGCAAATTACATTGCTAGTAAATCAGGAGCGCGAGCTAGTGTTTATATTGGGCACTGCTAAAAATATTGATGAAATGCATGGATTTGTACACCGAATGGGCGGGATGGCTGGCGCTAGACAAACGTTGGATGCGGTGCATGAGTATTGGAACCATACACTAGGTGCAGTGCAAGTAGAAACGCCAGATGTCGCTTTAAATGTATTGGCTAACGGCTGGTTGATTTATCAAACTATCTCTTGCAGATTGTGGGGGAGAAGTGGTTACTACCAGTCTGGCGGTGCCTATGGATTTCGTGATCAACTGCAAGATACGATGGCACTTATTCATGCCACGCCATGGTTGGCGCGAGAGCAAATCATTCGTTGTGCAGAGCGCCAATTTCCACAAGGCGACGTGCAGCATTGGTGGCATCCACCCAATGGACAGGGCGTCCGCACGCATTTTTCAGATGATTATTTATGGCTGGCCTATGCAACTTGTCGATATGTGTTAGCAACAGGTGACAAAGCGATATTAGATGAACAGATCCATTTTTTAGAAGGGCGTGCTCTAAGTCCTGTTGAAGAAGCTTATTACGACTTGCCACAGCGCTCAAATGAATCAGCAAGCTTGTATGAGCATTGCATGCGTGCCATTAAAAATGGCTTAAAGTTCGGCGCACACCAGTTGCCTTTAATAGGTTGTGGTGATTGGAATGATGGTATGAATTTAGTTGGTAAAGATGGGAAGGGCGAAAGTGTTTGGTTGGCATGGTTTTTGGTGGATAATTTAAACAACTTTAGTGTGATTGCGGACATGAAAAATGATGCAGCATTTGCTGAATTGTGCACAACGCAAGCTGCATTATTAAAAAGCAATATAGAAGCGAACGCTTGGGATGGCGAATGGTATAGAAGAGCATATTTTGACGATGGCACCCCACTTGGCTCAGCACAAAACCACGAATGCCAAATTGATTCAATTAGCCAAAGTTGGGCAGTTATCTCAAACAGTGGTGATTCAGAGCGAGCCTTTCAGGCCATGGGATCAGTCAATAGTCGGCTGGTAAATCGCGACACAAAGTTGATTAAACTGCTTGACCCAGCATTTGATCAATCTAACCTAGAGCCAGGATACATAAAGGGCTATGTGCCAGGGGTGCGCGAAAACGGTGGTCAGTACACCCACGCTGCTATTTGGGCAACCATGGCGTTTGCCATGCAAGGAGATAATGAACGGGCATGGGAATTATTTGGCATGTTGAACCCTATTCACCACTCAAGCACGCCAGAACAAGCAAGTATCTACAAGGTAGAGCCTTATGTTATGAGTGCTGATATTTATGCTGCTGAACCACATGTTGGACGTGGGGGATGGACTTGGTACACAGGCGCATCTGGTTGGATGTATCGCCTAACCCTAGAAACCTTGTTAGGGATAACGATTGAAGACAACCGATTACGGATTGCCCCATGTGTACCTGCTCATTGGCAAAATTATAAAATTCACTACCGTTATAGCGACACGGTTTATCACATTACAGTTAACTGTAATAGCAAACAAACGAATAAAATTGAAAAATTTATTCAACTTCAAGATGACGGATTAGAAAAATTTATTGAAATTGATCTTCAATAGTTCAGCTCTACTGGTTTACTTTATGTAAGGCTGTAGAAGCTAGGCTACTATTTTAAGGTGGTGTGGTGAATTGTTAAGTGCCAGAATCAGTACCTATTTTTTGATATTTACTAACGATTGTTAATAAAACTTAATTGATGACTTGGCGTCCCCACGGGGATTCGAACCCCGGTCGCCTCCGTGAAAGGGAGGTGTCCTAGGCCTCTAGACGATGGGGACCTTGGAATTTAAACCGATACAACTTGTAATATTAAAACAGGCTGTATTTTACACTATTTACTGCTTTTTTAAACCAAAATTATCGCTTCAATTTACAAATTAAACCTGCAAATTTGGTGGAGGTAAGCGGGATCGAACCGCTGACCTCTTGCATGCCATGCAAGCGCTCTCCCAGCTGAGCTATACCCCCGCGTACTACAAAAAACTTTGCAAATTTTGGGTTCTTAAATTGGCGACAATTCGAGAAGGCGCAATATTAATGACGGCGCGGTTAATTGTCAATGAAATTAACAGGCTGTAAATAAAATTCTCTGCAAGTGATGGCTTAGCCGCGCGTGTTACTTTGTGATTCAAATTGCAGTAAATCTACTTTAGGTTGAGGTTGCCAGCCAGTTTTACGATGTTCGGCTACTACATTGGTAAATATTCCACCACGCACATAAAACTTGGCAGTTACCCGCATAAATTTGGGTTGGGTAGCAGCTGCCAAGTCATCTAATATGCTGTTGGTTACCGCCTCGTGAAAGCAACCTTGGTCACGAAAGCTCCACATATACAGTTTAAGACTTTTTAGCTCTACGCATAATTGATCTGGAATGTAATCTAAGTAAATCACTGCAAAATCGGGTTGGCCAGTTTTGGGACACAAGCAAGTAAACTCGGGTATTTCCATGTGAATATGAAAATCGCGATTAGGGTTGGGGTTAGCAAATGTTTCTAATTGCTTAGTGGCTTGTGCGGTGGGTTTTGCACCTAAAGATTCTGTATTCATAGTAAGAAATGCGGTTTTTGGCTTAAAAAAACGTTATTATAACGCTTAAAATTAAATCTAATTCGACTCATTCAATTTGCGCTTAACTCACTTAAAACTCGCCGGTTTCAAATCGTTTGTCGACCCCACCACAATTCATTTGCACGGTCAGCGTGTGGGGGTGGTTGGGCCCAATGGTTGCGGCAAATCTAACGTCATGGAGTCGGTGCGTTGGGTGTTAGGCGAGTCATCTGCCAAAGAAATGCGCGCAGATGCCATGGATGCCGTCATTTTTAACGGTTCTGCCAATCGCAAACCAATCTCTAGAGCAAGCGTAGAGCTCATTTTTGATAACAGTTTAGGTGGCGCGGCAGGGGAGTGGAGCCAATACGCAGAAATTAGCGTAAAACGTGTGATTGAGCGCGAAAAAGGCTCCAGCTACTACATTAACAACACCTCAGTACGGCGCCGCGATGTCGCAGATTTGTTCCTAGGCACAGGTTTGGGCGGCAGGGCGTATGCGATTATTGGCCAGAACACGATTTCACGTATTGTAGAGGCCAAGCCCGAAGAGCTGCGTGTGTTTTTGGAAGAAGCAGCAGGCATCAGTAAATATAAGGAGCGGCGTCGCGAGACGGAATTGCGCTTGCGTGACACGCGCGAAAATTTGACCAGAGTAGAAGATATTTGCCGTGAGTTGCAAAAACAAATCACCAAGCTAGAGTCGCAGGCAGTAATCACGCAGCAATATCATGCGCTACAAGCCGCATACAAGTTGGCAGATGGCCAGCTGTGGTTACTCAAAAAGCGCGATGCGAGCCGTGACTGGGAGCGTAGCAAGCTAACAGTAGAAAAGTTGGTGAACGCGCTTGAAGCACAAATGGCTGAGTTACGCAAAAGTGAAAAAGAGCTAGAACAAAGCCGCCAAGCACATTATGCAGCCAGTGAAGGTATTAACACAGCGCAAGCTGCGTATTACGAAGCTAATGCTGAGGTTTCTAACCTTGAAAATCAAGTAAAGCAAAACACTGAAGCGCGCGAACGCATGGCGCAACAGTTGGCGCAACTCACACTATCATTAGAACGCAACACTAACACCAGCGAGGCTTTACTGCGTGATTTGCAACAAAAACAAGCTGAACTCGAAGTGGCGAATGTGCTAGAAGCAGAATCATTACAGGCTTTGAATGCGCTAAAACAAACACTGCCTGAGAAAGAGGTGGCGCTCAAAACAGCAACTGAGTTAGCGCAAAAAAGCCAGCAAGCACTCAGCGATGCTACACAACGCATTCAAATTGAAAATAGTAATATTAACTATTTAAACCAAAACATTGTTGAAAATAATCAGCGAATTCAACGGTTTGAAGGTGATTTGTCACATTTGGTGTTGCCTGATGCAGCGCAGCTAGAAGATAAAGAGGCTATATTTCAGACTGCGCAACAAGCGATTACTGGCATAGAACAAGCAGTACAAAAATTGCGTGCCGATGAAGCCGCACTACAACTTGAAATTAATCAACTACGCGAAGAGCAAAACCAAGCACAACGGGCCAATAACCAAGCTGAAGCTGAGATTAACTCACTGCAGAAAATGCAGCAATCGCTCAATAATGAAAGCAAGTTGGGTGATTGGTTAAGCAGCAAAGGTTTAAAAAATAACGCGCGGCTTTGGCAAAAAATAAAAATTGACGCAGCATGGAGTATTGCGCTAGAAGCGGTGCTAGGCGCAAAGCTAAATGCACTTATTTCAGATGATAAGATGTTGGATGCTCGCCCACCGTCCGCACTGGTATTGGGCTACAGAGCAGGTGGTGACAAATCTTTAGCGAACACTCATAGTAAACTCACGCCTTTGTTAAGCGTGATTAAAGAGTGCGATGCTGAAGTGCTACCAATATTGGCAGATTGGCTGAAAGGTGTATGGATATTGCCTGCGGAAGATGCTGTTGAAAAGGCAATTGCAAACCTAAATGTAGGTGAAGTTTTGGTGAATCAGCAGGGCGACGTGTTTGGTCGCCACAGTGTGATTTATCATGGCGAAAATTCAAGTTTGCATGGAGTGTTGGAGCGTCAAACACAACTAGAGGCTTTACTTAAAAATCAGCCCAGTTTACAAGACCAGTTATCAACACTGACGCAACAACTTGCTAAAGCAGAAGCCAGTATGCAAGCATCGCGACAGCAACAACAGCATGAAACTAGCCAATTAAAAATAGCCACTAACGCACTGCATCAGGCGCAGTTGGCTTTGTCTGGGTTACAACAGGCGCAGCGCGTGGCACAGGAGCGTGAAAAAAGCATACAAAGTGATATTGTGGCGACCCAAGCGCGTCTTGCGCAGCTGATTGAAGAGAGAGCCAGCAAACAAGCAGCTCAGCAAGCGCTTTCAGCGCAGTTGAGCCAGTTAGAAATCGCAAAAAATGACGACTTAGCCGCCAAGCAAAAGTTAGAACAAGTGTACGCAGCTTCACGCGATACGATTCAATTAGCAGAAAAATCTTACCAAGAAATTTTTTACAATAAAAAATTAATAACTAATAATATCAATGAATTAAGTAATAAAATTAATGTAAATAATGAGGAAAAATCTGCATTTCTGCACCGTCAAGCAGAAGCTGAGCAAACTTTAACACTGACACCGATGGAAACATTAAAAGCTAATTTGGCAGAAGCGGTTAATGCAAAACAGTCGCGCGAAGCAGAATTAGCCAATGCGCGTAACCATTTGGCTGTGGCCGAGACGCAGATGCAAGCTCAGGAACGCACGCGCATGCAGCACGAGCAGCAATTACACCCAATGCGCGATAGTGTGGAGCAAAGTCGATTAAAAGAGCAGGAAGCGCGCTTGTATTTTGAGCAATGCCAAGCAGGCTTGCAGGAAAATGGCCAGAACGAGGCTGATCTGGCCAAAGAATTAGCCGAAAATGCCAAAACTAGCGATTTATTGCGTAAAACTAACCAGCTACAACAAGATATTATTGCGCTTGGCGCGGTCAATTTGGCAGCAATTCAAGAATTGGCCTCTGAGTCCGAGCGAAAAACCTATTTAGATAGCCAAATGCTCGACTTACAGCAAGCCACTGAAACTTTGGAAGATGCAATAAAAAAAATAGACCGCGAAACACGCGACAAGCTGATGCAAACTTTTAACACTGCAAACCAGCATTTTGGCGAGCTATTTGCCACATTGTTTGGCGGTGGCCAAGCCAAGTTGGAGTTACTGGGTGACGAGATTTTAGATACTGGATTGCAAGTGTTTGCGCAACCGCCTGGCAAGAAAAACACAACCATTCAACTGCTTAGCGGTGGTGAAAAAGCCCTGACGGCATTAGCATTAGTATTTGCATTATTCAGGCTAAATCCAGCACCGTTTTGCTTAATGGACGAAGTGGATGCGCCATTAGACGATAGCAATACCGAGCGTTTTTGCCATATGGTGAAAAAAATGAGCGAAAAAACCCAGTTTTTGTTTGTGAGCCACAATAAAATTACTATGGAAATGGCACAACAATTGATTGGGGTTACCATGCAAGAGTCTGGTGTTTCGCGTATAGTAGACGTAGATATTGAGGCGGCGCTAGAATTGCACACATAAAAGCATTGCAAGCCCAATATCAATCAATTTAAACTTTTAATACCAAAATAAGAACGCATTTAGAAGTAATATATAAATATGTCGGATTTGCAATTAGCCTTAATCATACTGGGCGCCTTTATTATTGGCGGCGTGCTTGTCTACAACTGGCTACAAGAGAAAAAGCTGCGTAAAGAAGTGAACAGCGATTTTATTGTGCCTCAGAAGGATGTGCTAACGGATGATTTTCATATCAACGCAGACGCTTACATCATCGACAAAGATATGGCGGAAGTCACTCAAAAATCTAAGCACTTTGAGCAGCATACTATCCCAAACGAGATGCCTACTGCTGATGATGAAACAGTTGATATACAAGCGAATCAAACAGAAGCGGCTAAAAAGGCTAAGTCAGCGCCAAGTTATGTTGAATCGAAAATTCTAGAAAGCCAGGCAGATTCGACAGTAGCTGAGTTGGTGAAAGAGCCCAGCATCACTGAACCCATTATAAAAGCAGCCTTGCATGAAAAAATTCAAGCTGCGCAAGTCAATTTGCCAGAATCTGCACACCCACAAATTGATTTAACAGCCATTTTATATGCCAACAAAAATATTCATAGCCAAGATTTAAATGCACTTAAAGAGTCGCTCACACATATCAGCTTGCCTAGTACGCTACATGGCTTGGATGTGCACGACAAATGGCATTTAGTGGATGATACAGTTGGCGAAGCCTTTAAACAGGTGGCTTGTAGCTTGCAGTTGGCAGATCGTGGCGGTCCCGTCGCTAAGAATCTGCTGAATAAATTTCAGTTTGCTGTAGAAGATACTGGTTTAGCACTAAATACTCATGTGGAGTGGCAGGGCAGTGGTGATGCGATGCAGCGCGCCATTGAGCTTGACCAGTTCTGCATTGAGGTGGATCAGATGATTAGTGTGCATATTGCGCAAGCTGATGCACCGATCCATGGCACCAAGTTTAAAGGCCTCGCTGAAGCTAATGGCATGGCACTGAAAGATGACGGTAAATTTTATTTTTATGCCAACGATGCCGTTTTATATACGGCAATAGATACTAATAATATTCCGTTTACTGCCGAAGGCTTGCGTAGCAATGTGCTTAAAAGCATTACCTTGCAAATTGAAATTCCCAAAGTGAACAATTGCGAACAGGTGTTTAACCAGATGATTGTCATAGCGCAAAAAATGGCCAGTAGCTTGGGCGCTAACCTGGTAGACGATAACCAAAAACCGCTGGGCGACTTGCAAATTGAAAAAATCAGGCAGCAACTAAAAGTGATTCATGCCACCATGGTGGCGCGCGGTGTTATGCCTGGTAGCCCAAGCAGTATGCGTCTTTTCAACTAGTATTTTCTTGGTTGCATATTTTCATGCTTGATATAGAAGCGGCACGCCAGCAAGTCCTCAAGCTTAAATTAGAAATCGCCCAGCACGATTATGACTATTATGTACTGGATGCCCCCAAGGTTTCTGATAGCGAATACGATGGCCTATATCGCCAATTAGTCGATTTAGAATCACAATTCCCACAACTTATTACTTCTGACTCTCCCACACAGCGCGTAGCTGGCGTGGCACTAACTAAATTTGAAAGTGTGACGCATCGGCAAGCCATGTTGTCCCTTAATAATGCATTTGCAGATGATGAATTGGTTGCATTTGATAAGCGTGTTCTTGATGGCTTAGGTTTTGATAAACGCGGCATTGATATTGTTGAATATGCAGTGGAGCCCAAGTTTGATGGCTTGGCGATTACATTGACTTATGAGAGCGGCATATTTGTGCAAGGCGCCACGCGTGGTGATGGTTACACTGGCGAGAATGTCACGCATAATTTGCGTACTATTCGAGCGATTCCCACGCGTTTAAGTACACTTAATCCGCCGCAATTGTTAGAAGTGCGCGGTGAAGTGCTAATGCTTAAACGTGATTTTGAGCGCTTAAATAACGTACAAGAAAAGCAGGGTGCTAAGTTATTTGCCAACCCTCGTAATGCGGCTGCTGGCAGCTTGCGTCAGCTAGACCCTACCATTACTGCCACACGACCACTGCACTTTTTTGCCTATGGCCTAGGTGAGTTAATAATGGCGCCAGAGGCTATTGGTGTTCCTGCATTGCAATCGCATGCTGAAGCCATGGATTACTTGGCACAATTACACTTTCCGGTCAGCGATTTACGCGCGATAAAAAAAGGGGCGCAGGGTTTGCGCGATTACTATCAGCAGATTGGCAAAATCCGCCCTAGCTTGCCGTTTGATATTGATGGCGTGGTGTATAAAGTAAATAGCTTTTCCCAGCAAAACGAACTGGGGTTTGTATCACGTGCGCCAAGATTTGCGATCGCCCATAAATATCCTGCAGAAGAGGCACAAACTATCGTTGAAGACATTACCGTGCAAGTGGGTCGCACGGGTGCCATTACGCCAGTAGCGCGCCTAAAATCGGTATTTGTGGGCGGTGTTAATGTCACCAATGCCACGTTACACAATGAAGATGAGATGCGCCGCAAAGACATTCGCATTGGCGACACAGTCATCGTGCGCAGAGCGGGCGATGTGATTCCGGAAGTGGTTTCGGTAGTGCTGGCTGAAAGGCCAATCACAGCAAGGAGTTTCAGCATGCCGAGAGTGTGCCCACAATGTGGCTCACACATTGAGCGACCAGCAGATGAGGCAATCGCACGCTGCACTGGTGGTTTATACTGCCCGGCACAGCGTAAACAAGCCATCACGCACTTCGCCAGTCGCCGTGCTTTAGATATTGAAGGTTTAGGTGAAAAGCTGGCAGATCAATTAGTAGAAGCAAATTTAGTTCATTCGCTGGATGACATTTACAAGCTAGACGTGGCGGCGCTGGCCAATTTAGAACGTATGGCGCAAAAGTCAGCGCAAAATGTAATTGATGCGTTAAACCAAAGTAAAAAGACGACCTTGGCGCGTTTTATTTATGGGCTGGGCATACGCAATGTGGGTGAAGCTACCGCAAAAGACCTAGCTGCGCATTTCGGTGCTCTGCAGGCCATTATCCATGCGCCTTTTGAGGCATTGCTAGAAGTAAACGATGTGGGGCCGATTGTCGCGGAATCAATAGTGCAGTTTTTTGGCGAACCGCATAATCGTGATGTGATTGAGTCTATGCAAGGTTTAGGCGTGCATTGGCCTGAGACAACAGGCAAACAGGCAGCGACTGGCGTGTTGCTAGGTAAAACGTTGGTGTTAACCGGAACGCTACCTAATTTAAGTCGGGATGCTGCACAGGCATTAATAGAAGCGGCTGGCGGCAAGGTAAGTGGCAGTGTCTCTAAAAAAACAGATTTTGTTGTAGCTGGTGCAGAAGCAGGAAGTAAGTTGGAAAAAGCGCATAGTCTAAATGTAGCTATTATTGATGAGGCAGGTTTGTTGGCTTTACTTGATATTTAAACGGCATACTTTGGCAACTAATCGCATTAAAATGACGTCTGACCACGGTCAGTATATATACTATAAACTCTTTTTTTGAATAGGTTTTAATCATAATGAAGCACAAAAATATATTACATATTACTTTAATATCAGCATTTAATGTATTGTTTTTATTCAGCTTAAACGCGAATGCAGATGCAATTAGTGACAAGATGGCTGCATGTAATGTAGCGCTAAATAATGCTGATTATGTTGGTGCCAGCGTGGTTGCAGAAGATATTTTGAAGCTAAAAGACAATAGTTATGATGGTTTATTGTGCAAGGGCAGAGCGCTTGGCGCCCTAGGTAATTATAATGAAGCCCTTATTAACTTAGAGTCGGCTCTTAAGCAATCTCCGCCTGGTTTTGAGCAGATTTTAACGCATATTTTTATTGGTAATTTACATAAAAAAAATAACAAAATTTCTGAAGCTGTAAGCAGCTACGAAACCAGTATTAAAATTTGTGAAACTGAAAAACTAGATAAATTTAAGCGTATTAACCTAAATTTAATTGGCGACGCGCACACACAAAATAAAGATTTAAAAGCGGCGCTGAATAGTTATACAGCTGCAACTAAGCTAGCCATGAACGACAATGAGCGCGCCGATGATTTTGAGCGCCTAGCCGCCACCTATAATGCCTTGGGCAAAAGTAACGAGGCGATTGAGTACCAATTAAAAGCCACTTTAATGCACGATAAGTCTGGGACTCGTGAGCAATTTGCTAATGCCAGCGTGGCGCTAGGCCGCGTCTACGAAGCTGCCAAGGATTATCCTGCTGCGGAAAATACTTATGCAAAGCTGCTTAGATTCAGCAAAAATAACGGCAGTTCGTATTATGAAACGGTCGCCAATTTTGGATTAGCACGCACTAAAGCAGCAGTGGGTGATACCGCTGGCGCAAAAACGATGTTGGCAGATGCATCTATTAAGGCTAAGAATATCGGCGAAACTGAGTTGGCTGCTGAAATCGATGCATCCCTTAACAAGCTAAATAATTAATGAAAATCTTGTAAGGTTTGTTATGAATTAACGACTAAGAGGGGTAGTCTTAATTTGTTATAAAACGTACATACAACAAGGTAGCCATATGATTATTCTTAGCAAATCTGCAATTAACCCTAGCAATATTCAACCTTCAGAAATCACCGCGCGCGAAGTTTTTGATAATCGACGTGGCTTTATTAAGGCGGCTGGCTATGGCTTGGTCGCAGGTTCTGCATTGCTCTTATCCGCAAAGGCGCGTGCGGCAAGCGTTGCTGGCGGCACGACCGAAGGTGATGGCCGATTGTTAGGACGAGCCAATGCTTCGGCTAAAGTAGATAAATTAGCTGCTAATGCAGGTACCCGCATAAAAATCAGCAATTACAAGAAAACTGCGTATGGTGCTGGTGAAAAACCAACCAAGTATGAAGATGTGACGACATATAACAATTATTATGAATTTGGCACTGATAAATCTGACCCAGCGAAATATTCATCACAGTTTAAGGCACGGCCTTGGGCGATTAGTATTGAGGGTGAAGTTAAAAAAGCTAAAACGATTAGTATTGATGAGTTAATGAAACTGGCGCCATTAGAAGAGCGCATTTACCGCCATCGCTGTGTTGAGGCTTGGTCAATGGTGGTGCCTTGGGTGGGGTTGCCCTTGGCTAGCCTAGTGAAATGGGCGGAGCCCACTGGTAATGCCAAATTTATTGAGTTTATATCTGCGAATGACCCACAGACTATGCCTGGTGTGCGCTCACCAATATTAGATTGGCCATATACCGAAGGCTTACGTATAGACGAAGCAAACAATCCATTAACTTTGCTGGCTGTAGGACTGTATGGCGAATTACTACAAAATCAGAATGGTGCACCTGTACGCTTAGTCATGCCATGGAAATATGGTTTTAAAGGTGGTAAATCCATTGTAAAAATTCGCTTTGTAGAAAAAATGCCACTCACTACTTGGGTAAAATCAGGTCCAAACGAATACGGTTTTTATGCCAATGTAAACCCAAATGTAGATCATCCGCGATGGACGCAGTCATCTGAAAGGCCAATAGGCACAGGCCTCTTCGGCGGTCGTGTCAAAACAAGAATGTTTAATGGGTATACCGAGCAAGTAGGGCAGATGTATGCGGGTATGGATTTGTTTAATAACTTTTAAGTAGTATTAAAGTGAATAAGCAGCAGATTTTGTATGTAAAAGTAGCGGTGTGGGTGCTAGCATTGTTGCCGTTAGTGCGCTTGATATGGTTAGGGTTTAACGATAACTTAGGTGCTAATCCCATCGAGTTTGTTGAACACTCTACTGGCACTTGGGCGTTAGTATTCTTACTTATCACCTTAAGCATGACGCCAATTCGCCAGCTGACAGGGCTGGTTTGGCAAATTCAGCTGCGCAGACTGCTTGGCTTGTTCATGTTTTTTTATGCCTGCTTGCACATCACCACTTATGTATGGCTGGATTTTGCCCTTATGTGGGACGAATTACTCATTGATGTAACCAAACACCCACGTATATTAGTTGGCTTTGCTGCATTTTTGCTAACAATTCCATTAGCGGCTACCTCCAATAGTTATATGATTAAGCGGTTGAAAACTAACTGGAAAAAGCTACATCAACTGGTTTACCTCATTGCCATATTAGCTGTGGTACATTTTTTGATGTTAGTAAAAAAAGATTTAACCGAGCCGATATACTACGCAATAGCATTGGTATTACTATTTGGCATTCGACTGTATTATAAATTTCAAACCAATTCAAAAGCCATGCTTAAAGCTAAAGCCATGTAAGGATTTATGGTTGGCAGCGACTAACCGTTACATACAATAACGAATAGGGAGTCACGCATGTTTTCATTTTCTTATTTCACAAGCTTATACCAGTTAGCCTGTAGCCACCTTAATCGCATTGGAGAGTGGCTACCACAATTGTTCCTAAGGCTCATTCTAGCTTGGGAGTTTGGTGAAGCAGGATTTGAAAAATTGCATGGCAGTAATTGGTTCGCCGATATCAGTTTCCCATTTCCACTTAGCCTATTGCAACCAGATATTAGCTGGGTTATGGCGACTTATTTTGAAATTATTGGCGCATTTGCGCTTGCACTTGGCATTGCAACACGTTTCTTTTCATTTTCTTTAATCATTCTTACTATAGTTGCCATAGCAGCTGTTCATTGGCCTGCGGAATGGAGCACATTATCAGAACTACTCACTGGATATCGTATTACAGATAAAGCTGGTGACGGCTTCGGCAACTATAAGTTGCCATTGCTACTTCTATTAATGCTGTTCCCATTGCTATTTAATGGAGCAGGTAAGGCAAGTGTAGACTATTGGCTAACCAGATTTGCAACAAAATAAGTGTTATGAATGCGGTATCAACTTAATTTAACATAATATACATTATGCGAATTAAGTGAGTAATTAATAAGCCGAGTATCCAGTCTCGGCTTATTAAACTAATACTTACCTATTATTGAAAAACGCGATATTCATGACACGGTCATTCACAAAAGTTAGCTCTGTTTCTTTGTATGTACGCTTTGGGTCATACTTCACTACGTTACTGTAGTACCACATCTCAACTTTAACGGGCTTATTTTTCTTATCATCTAGGTTCTTACCAGTTACTGCTGCGGCATTGCTAGGCTTTACAGATAACTGTGTTTTAGCTGGTTTACCTAATTTGGCAGTAATTACTTTTTTTGACTTACCACTGAAATTGGAAATAAATTCATCTTCTGTATAAGTTTTACCTGCCGCAAACACTTGGCTTGTAGCTAGCATGCCCAAAATAAGGCTTCCTAATAAAATTCTCTTAAATGTAACTAAATTACTTAGCATTTTTTTACCCTTATACCCTTAAATGAATGATTACTTAATTTAACGCGTTTTAAGCCATTTTGTTGACTTGGCCTATATGCAACTATCAACTAAAGCTTAATTTTAAGCCATCAAAGCCCACAAATACATCTTTTTGGAGTTTGCTTGTTAGCTTGCTGGTTAACGTCGCGTATTCTAATTCATGTGTCATATGAATCATATAACTTTGTTTTGCATTAATACGACCTATATAAGCCAAGCTTTGTTCAATATTAATATGCGTGGGATGCGCAGCTTCACGCAGACAATCTATCAATAAGATATCCAAACCTTGTAGTAATGCAAACGAAGATTCTGGGATTTCGGATACATCGGTCATATAGGCCATATTTCCAATGCGATAACCGAAAATTTGACTTCTGCCATGTTGCACAGGAATCGGGATAACATTCACGCCAAATAATTCGAATGGTGTAGATACGGTTTCAGTGCGTAATACAGGTAAATCCCAAAAAGCTGCCATTGGTTCACGCAAGGCATAGCCAAATTTTTGAGTAATATGCGAGACTGCATCATCTTTTGCATATAAAGGAATTTGATTGCGCTGGATTTGGCAAAAGGCACGCAAATCGTCTATGCCATGCAGATGATCAGCATGCGTGTGCGTATAAAGCACGGCATCTACCCGTTTAATATTTTCACGCAAAGCTTGGCTACGTAAATCTGGGCCAGTATCGATAAGTATATTTTCGCCTGAATCCAGAGTAATTAAGCTGGAGCAGCGTGAGCGTTTGTTGCGCAGGTCAGTCGATACGCAAGTTGCACAGCTACAGCCTATTACTGGCGTACCTGCGCTGGAGCCTACGCCTAGCATGGTGAGTTGCATTATTGAACAGGTATTGATTTAACGAATGTCGCCTGAACAGGCACTGCGTGCTTGAATAGACTGAAAAAATTGTGTGTGGTGGCTTGCATCACTTCGTCTAAGCTAATACCGCGCAAATTGGCGATTTCTTGCGCCACATACTTTACATAGGCGGGTTGATTAGTTTTGCCGCGAAACGGCACTGGCGCTAAATAGGGCGAATCAGTTTCGACCAATATTTTGTTGAGTGGAATTGCTTGTGCAACCTCTTTAATTTGAGTCGCATTTTTAAAGGTGACAATGCCTGAAAACGAGATATAAAAGCCCATTTCAATGGCAGCTAGCGCCACTTCTAAATTTTCGGTAAAGCAGTGCATCACGCCTCCAATTCTATCAGCGCCCTCTTCTTGCATAATGCGTAATGTGTCTTCTGCTGCGCTACGGGTATGGATTATCAAAGGCTTTCCCGCCAAAATAGCAGCGCGAATGTGCGTGCGAAAGCGCTCGCGCTGCCATTCCAAATCACCTGATAGTCGAAAATAATCCAGCCCCGTTTCACCAATGGCGACTATTTTGGGGTGCTGTGCTAGCCCAACTAGCGCTTCCACACTAGGTTCTTCAATATCTTCGTAATCTGGGTGCACGCCAACAGAGGCATAGAAGTTATCAAATTGCTCAGCCAAGTTAAGTACTTCAGGGAATTTATCTAAGGTGACGGATACACAAAGTGCATGACCAACTTCTGATGTTTGCATCAGTTGACGTACCGCGCTCATATTGTCGGTAAACTCAGAAAAATTAAGGTGGCAGTGCGAATCGACTAACATTATGCTCTGGTTAAAGTGATAAATGACTTAAAAGTATGCTCTGGGAGAGCCCATGGATATTGGTTCCCAAGGCAGCTCAATGCAAGCTTACATGGTGTGCGTAGCGCGATTGGTTTTTAATGCACCACCCAATAAAGCTTCAATTTTATTTTTCACTTCTAAGCCACCGTCTTTTTCGCTAAATTGTACGCCGATGCCTTGTGGGCGGTTTGCCTGTGGAGATGGCGTAATCCAAATCACTTTACCCACCACTTTTAGCTTCATCGGGTCGTCTACCAAGCTTAATAGCATAAATACTTCTTCACCAATTTTGAAATTTTTATTAGTGGGAATAAATAAACCGCCACCTTTTACATAAGGCATAAAAGCAGCATACAGCGCAGATTTTTCTTTAATCGCCAGCGACAGTACGCCAGGTTTGTTGCTTGCATCTTTAATTTGGTCGGTATTGGCTTGCATGTTCATATTTAACCTTGCATGTACTTATTTAAGTTTGGGTAGCCTTAAAAATCTTCGTATATTGTAGCAATATATTTTCTAATTGCGCTTCATTACTTAGCGGATGATTCGCCGTTTTTTTTGCTTCTAGCAACGTGTCTTGAAAACGCAATAACAAGGGCAAGTTTACGCTTTTAGCCAATGCTTGCAAAGCATTTGCTTGCTGTACGTGGTAGCGCAAAACGTGTGCAAGCTTGTAAGCTTGCATGTCGAACAGCCATTTTTGTAGGGTTTCAATGGCGCGTTCCATACCAAGCCCCAAAAATAAGGGTGCGCAGGTAAATGGGTCCAGTTTAGCCCCAAGTGCGAGGTTTTTGAGCAGGCTGGTACTAACCTCACCTTCTTCGGCTATTTGCAGCGCCAGCAATGGTGCGCCACCTGCTAAATCCAGCGCATTTTCTGCATTGTTTATTTGCTGCGTGATTTGTTGTGATGTCAGCCATGCAAGTGCATCGGCCCTGCTTGGTAGCGGCATATCGATGGCTTGGCAGCGACTGGTTATGGTGGCAAGCAAGCGTTGCGCCTGGCTGGTTACCAACAAAAACAAAGTTTTAGCAGGCGGTTCTTCCAACATTTTTAGCAGCGCATTGGCAGATGCACCGTTCAGCATATCTGCAGGTGAAATAATAATCACGCGATAACTATTCACTTGATGGCTTGAAAGCGTTAAGTAATCAATGAGTTGGCGTATTTTTACGACAGAGATTTGGCTTTTTTTAGATGTTTTTTTCTTGACAACTTCTTCAGCGTCATCAGCATCCTCTGCACCTATCAGCATAAAATCTGGGTGCGTACCTTCAACAAACCAACTACAGCTTGGGCAATTGCCACAGGCTTGCTGTTGTCCATCGGGTTGTGATTGAAAATTTGCTTGCGGGCACAAAATCGCTTTAGCTACATCAAGTGCAAAATCCTGCTTGCCAGT